>DHMZ01000117.1:0-23742 GCA_002406055.1 Spirochaetales bacterium UBA4629 | reverse complement strand
TTAGCGATAGTTTCTGTTTCTTTTTTAGCTGCTGCTAATGTAGATGTTTATAATAACGTTAAAGTTGGCGTAGGTATTTTTAATGGTCAAAGAACCCTAAACCTTAAGAGTGGTGATAGTAATTATGCTATTGATGCATCAGAGGTTAAGAGGACAGATTTAGTCATTGCAACTACACCAGAAGTATATCTTACTTCTAATTTTGGTGTTGGTGGTGGCTTATATGTTATGATTCCACTCTCTGTTACTGATGGTGGAGTAGAGAAGACAGGCAATAAGATTGTTCTTAGTCCGACAGCATTTGTTTGTGGAAAAGTAGATGTAACCAAGGACTTCTCTCTTGTTGGAAAAACTGGAGTTTCTCTTGAGAGACTAACAAGTAAAAACAGTGAATCTACTGTAAAGACAACATTGAATATTACAGATTTATTATTCATGGCCGATCTTAGTGGTAGATACAGGATTAGTAACAGCAAGAAGACTTCTTTTAGTCTTGAAGCTGGATGTACAGTTCTTACACCTATTTATACTTGGGCTAGGTCGGAAACAACAATTGGAAGTAGTATTTCATACAAAGCAGAGTACGATACAAAGAATACTGCGTATGATATTATTCCATATGTATCTTTGGCTTTCACTCTATAAGAAAGACTCTGAACTAGTTTTAGGCTCCACTTTTGTGGGGCTTTTTCATTCATGAACATATCTTTGTAAAATAAAAGATAAATTTTTATCTCATGGTTTATTTTTCCTCTTTTCTAATGTTAGGATTAGATAATTGTATAAAAAGAGGAGAACATAATGTCTGAGACATTCGATTATTCGATTGTCGATTCTGCTTTGGTCAAATGTGGTGCTAAACAGTCTTCGATAATTGCAATACTACAAACAATTCAAGAGTATTATCATTATTTACCCCAAGAGGTTTTCCCCTATTTAGCTAAAAAGCTAGATATGAGTGAAGCCCGTATTTATAGCGTTGCAACATTCTATGAAAATTTTTCTCTAGAAAAGAAAGGTAAGTATGTCATCAAATTTTGTGACGGAACAGCTTGCCATGTTAGAGGTAGCGTCCCAATTTTAGAAAGAGTAAGATCCGAGCTTGGTGTTACTCCTAGCCGAAAAACAACAGATGATCAGCTTTTTACAATTGAAACAGTATCATGTTTAGGTGCTTGTGGACTGGCACCTGTTATGACAGTTAATGATGAAGTACATCCATCTATGACACCAGATAAAGCTATGGAGGTTATCTATAGCCTTAAGGTAAAAGAGAGCGCCAAATGAACAAATTAAAGAATAGAAAAGATCTTTTGAAGCTAAGAGAAGAAGTTAAGAATGCCTATGAAGCACAAAAGAGAAAGATAATTGTTTGTGGTGGAACTGGCTGTGTTGCTGGTGGGTCTTTAAAGATATATGAAAGTTTAAAGACAAAGATGGAAGAAGAGAATCTAAATGTCTCTGTTACTCTTGAAAAAGAACCACATGGTGATGGAATTGGCTTAAAAAAGAGTGGTTGTCATGGTTTCTGTGAAATGGGGCCTCTTTTGAGGATAGAGCCAGAGGGCTGGCTATACACAAAAGTAAAAATAGAAGATTGTGATGAAATAATTGAAAAAACAATTAAAAAAGGTGAGTGCATAGAACGTCTTAGCTACAAAATAAATGGCCAGGTATATGAAAAACAAGAAGACATTCCTTTTTATAAGCAACAGACAAGAATAGTTCTTGAGCATTGTGGAAAGATTGATGCAGATAGCATCAAGGAATATATTGCAATAGGTGGTTATAGTGCTTTTGAAAAAGCCCTCTTTGACATGTCTTCAGATGAGATTGTCTCTGAGGTATCACTTTCATTACTTCGAGGTCGAGGTGGTGGAGGTTTCCCAACAGGAAAGAAGTGGGAGCAGGTAAAAAGAGCAAAAGGCGAAAAGAAATATGTTGTTTGTAACGGGGACGAAGGAGACCCAGGTGCCTTCATGGATAGATCCATCATGGAAGGCGATCCCCATAGAATGATAGAAGGCATGATGATTGCTGGACGTGCTGTCGGTGCAACAGAAGGCTATATCTATGTCAGAGCTGAGTATCCTTTGGCTGTAAAGCGATTGATGAATGCTATTTCACAAGCAGAAGAAATTGGTCTTCTTGGTGACAACATTTTAGGTTCTGGTTTTTCTTTTGATATTCATATTGCTAAAGGCGCCGGTGCCTTTGTTTGTGGAGAAGGTTCGGCATTAACAGCATCTATTGAAGGCAAAAGAGGATTTCCTCGTGTAAAACCTCCTCGTACTACAGAACATGGACTTTTTGATTCGCCAACAGTACTAAATAACGTTGAAACATTTGCAACTGTTCCTCAAATAATAGGGAAGGGGGCCAAGTGGTATTTATCAATTGGAACGCCAACAAGCCCTGGAACAAAGGCTTTTGCGCTTACTGGTAACATTACAAACACAGGCCTTATCGAAGTTCCTATGGGAACAACACTAAGAAAAATAATTTTCGATATCGGTGGAGGAATGAGAGGAGATGGCGAGTTCAAGGCTGTTCAGATAGGGGGCCCTTCTGGTGCATGTTTAACTAAAGACCAGTTAGATCTTCCTCTCGATTTTGATAACTTAAAGAAAATAGGTGCTATGATTGGTTCTGGTGGTCTTGTCGTTATGGATAGCCATACATGTATGGTCGAAGTTGCAAGATTCTTTATGCACTTTACACAAAATGAGTCCTGTGGAAAGTGTGTTCCATGCCGTGAGGGCACAAAGCGTATGCTAGAAATCCTTGAGCGAATAGTAGATGGAAACGGCAATGAAGGTGATATTGAGCTTCTAGAAGAGCTTAGTGATACAATCTCTCATACAGCACTTTGTGGCTTAGGAAAGTCTGCTCCTAATCCTGTTGTTAGCACAATAAAGAACTTTAGAGATGAATATGAAGCTCATGTTTATCAAAAGAAGTGTCCAGCCGGACAATGTCAAAAACTTAAGAAAATCTATATTGATCCATTACTCTGTAGAGGTTGTTCTGCATGCTCACGTAAGTGCCCTGTTGGAGCTATAAGTGGAAAGATTAAAGAGACATTTAATATTGATTTAAGCAAGTGTATTCGTTGTGGTACATGTATTGAAACTTGTAAGTTTGGTGCAATTAAGGAGGCGTAAAGATGACAGATACCGAGTACATGTATGTAGACGGAATACCAGTAACTATTAATGGCGAAAAGAACATGCTCCAAGTTATAAGAAAGACTGGAGTTAAACTTCCAACCTTTTGCTATCATACAGATTTATCTATATATGGTGCATGTAGAATGTGCATGGTTGAAGATGAAAAAGGTAATCTTTTCACCTCATGCTCAACTCCTCCAAAGAGTGGAATGAGCATTAAAACCAATACTGCACGACTTCGTAAGTATAGAAAAAATATACTTGAGCTATTACTTGCCAATCATTGTAGAGACTGTACAACATGTGTAAACAACAAGGCTTGTAAACTTCAAGATTTGGCAGTTAGGTTTAACATTGATGGAGTAAGGTTCCCTAATCGTGCAGACAAAAATAGAGTTAAGAACTCTTCTGAATGCATTGTCTTTGATTCAGGAAAGTGTATCCTTTGTGGCGACTGTGTAAGAACATGTCATGAGGTACAAAATGTTGGCGCTATCGACTTCGCCTATAGAGGAAGCAAGATGGTTATTTCCACAGCTTTTGGCAAGAATCTAAGCGAAACAGATTGTGTTGGTTGTGGCCAGTGTGCAGTTGCTTGTCCTACTGGAGCAATAATGCCTCGTAGTGATATTCAAAGAGTATGGGATGCATTGGAAGATAAGAGTGTGAAGACCGTTGTTCAGGTAGCTCCTGCTGTCAGAGTCGCTCTTGGAAACTTAGAAGGTATTGAAGAAGGAAAGGATGTATCTCCTCTTATCTTCGCTGCCCTTAGAAAGATTGGTTTTGACGAGGTCTATGATACCTCTTTCGCTGCAGATATTACGGTAATTGAAGAGTCAAAAGAATTCTTGGAAAGACTAAAAGAAGGAAAGAATCTTCCAATTATTACATCTTGTTGCCCAGGTTGGATTCAATATTGCGAAAAGAAACACCCTGAACTTTTAAATAATGTTTCTACTTGCCGTTCTCCTATGGAAATGTTTGCTTCAATTATTAAAGAAGAGAGAGGCGAAAGGGGCAAAAAGCTTTTCAGTGTTGCTATCATGCCTTGTACTGCAAAGAAGTTTGAAGCTCAAAGAGAAGAATTTAGGACAAAAGATGGCGCTCTTGTTGATGCTGTTATTACAACAGAAGAGTTAACACATATGTTTAGAGAAGCAGGAATTCTTCTTAGTGAAATTGATGGAGAACCTGTTGATCATCCATATGATTATTCATCTGGTTCTGGTGTTATTTTTGGAGTAACTGGTGGTGTAACAGAGGCTGTTTTAAGAAATGTTATAAAAGATAAATCTCGTTCTTCTCTTTTAAAGATTGCAAATGTAGGAGAGAGAGGCAATGAAGGTATTAAAATCTTTGACCTTACTACAGAAGATGGCGTTGCTTTACGACTAGGCGTTGCTAGCGGCTTGATGAATGCTGAAAAGCTATTAGAAAAGGTAAAGAATGGCGAAAAGTTCGATATCATAGAAATAATGGCTTGCCCGGGTGGTTGTGTCAGTGGCGGTGGTCAGCCTTTCGTTCATGCCAATGTTCGTACAAACAGAGGTAATGGGCTTTATGATGCAGATAGAATGATGAGTATAAGGCACTCTGAAGCCAATCCTTCTGTTGCGGCACTCTATTCTCGACTTCTTACTGGAAAAGAGCATAGTTTGTTGCATGTAAAATATAAGAAAAAATAAAGTAGACGGCTTCTTTAAAATGGAAGCCGTTTTTGTTTGATATATTTCCTTTAAAAATATAGAAATACAGAAAGAAAATAAAAAAAATTATTTTTTTTATTAAATATTCTTTACATTTGTCTAACTTGTTTGTATATTTACCACAGTAAACGAGAATTGATAATCGCTCGTTTCAGTAACCTCCTTTTGTTCCCCACACATGGTTTCCTCCTTTTTGCCAATTATGTGGGGTTTTTTTATTTTCAAAAAATAGAAATAGATAGAGTTAATGAGGCTTCTAAATAATAAGAGCTTCTAAAAATCTCTTTCTAGAAGTTCTGCGAATACCTTTTCTAATAATAATCATAGGTAGTGATCTTCGCTACTTTTCTTTTTCACTATAAAGAAAGAGAAGAAGAATAAAAGAATGGTAAAAACTACAAAGGTAATAGTTCCTTTCCAATCTTCTGCATATGTGCAAAGGAAGTCATATGTTCCATGGAGAAGAATAGGGAAAACGAGTGTCAAAATACGAGACATTGTTGCTCTCGCTTTTTCTCCATATACTGTGTGTTCTCTTTCCTCTCCATACCAAAGACCCATAAAGACACCAAAAGAACAATGTCCAGGAATTGCAGTAATTGCTCTTGTAAGTGCGACAGATAAACCATATCTGAAAACGTATAAAATGTTTTCCCAAAGAGCAAAGCCTAGAGAAACAGCAACCGCGTAAACAACAGCATCATATTTACAATTGAAGTTTTCATTGTTCCAAGTTTTCTTTCTTAAGAGCAGGTACTTTGATCCTTCTTCTGAGAGTGCAACGACAATATAATAAAGGATGATATTGTATAGCAAAGTAGGAGAAGAAAAGGAAATAGAAAGCAAGAAAGAGCCTATTTCTTCAAGAAACGAGGCAATAAGAGTTGAGATTATTCCTGAAATTAGAAGCAAAAGAATAAATCTGGGATCCTCCTTCTCCAATTTATCTGATTTATAAACTTTTATTAAAAGGAAAATCGCTGGAATTATAGCAGCAAGTATGAGAATTGTTTGTGGTAATAGTAGAATACTTAACATTTTGCCTCCAATATTAAGTTATTGTAAAATTATTAAAATTTACTAAACAAAAATAAATGCTCTGTGATATATATGTTTTTATCATCAATATGAGTTTACTCATTTCTTAATTGATGATTATAAGCCCATCTCCGAAACCTTAAGACTACCCCCCCCTTAATTTAGGTCTCATTACTTCGGAATGGGTTTATAATTTTTATTTTCCCTTTTTTAATGCTTTAAATTTTGATTTAGAAAGAAATTCGATAGCTTCGACATTTCTACCATGAGTTAGTTGCCAGATAGCTGTCTCAGCTTCCTCTCTTCCTCTTGCTTTTTTAAATGTAATAAAGCCATGCAGTGAGGATGCAGCTACTAAGACCTTAACTTTGTTGCCATCTCTTTCTAATGCTTCTCCATAAAGTAGAGAGTCATCGAGGAGGGGATCGATGCCTGCAGCAATAATAAGTGTTGGAGGTAGCCTCGATAAGTCTTGAGAGAGAAGGGGACTCATTAAAGGCGAGAGGCTATCCTTTGTTTCTCTTGAATAATTCTTTATGTACCAGCTAATCATCTTTTGGGTAAAGACAGGTGTTTCTTTATATATTTCCATTGATTGGGTTCTTAGCCTGCCATCTGTTAATGGATACAAAAGTAACTCAGCAGCTGGTAAAGATTCTTTTCTGTCTCTAAGAAGTATGGTTGTGCTTGCAGCAAGTGTGGCTCCAAAGCCATCTCCTGCAATATATACTTGGTCTGGATCGATTTTCCAATACTTAACACCTTCTCTTGCCCAAAGAAAAGCATCAAAGCAATCTTCAATTGCTACAGGAAACTTGTACTGTGGACCTAAACGATAATCGACAAGAAGAACGGCTGTTTCCATTTTTGATGCAAAATACTTCAAATAAGTTAGGTAGAAATCCATGTTAGAGTGGAACCAACCTCCTCCATGATAAAAGACAACAAGAGACATTGTTCCTTTTTCTTGGAGTTTTTGGTCGACGATATAATAGGCTGTTACTGTTCCTCCATTTGTCACCGGAATTATATATGAAGTAACAGATATGTCTTTTATTGTGTGACAAATGTATTTGTTCTTGATCCCACTTGGATAAGAACTATTATTCATTGTTTTTATTTCTTCAGGAGAAAGCGACTCTGGGTTTAGTGAGAAAAACTTTTGAAAGCCTTCAATAAACTGTCGTTCTCTCCTGTCAATTACATAATTTGACATAGGCTAATTTTCTACTAAAACGTATTATAGTGCAAGCAAATGAATACATATGCACCAATAATAAGGAGAAAATAAGCTAGTCTAGAGAATGTTTTTTGCTGGATAAACAGGATCACTTGTAAAGAGAAGGCCAAGTTTTCTTAGTCCAGCGGAATCTCCTGCAGATGGAATATGTGTCATATGGACATCCATTCCTTTTAAGAGAGGAAGCATTTTTAGTGCTCTAGCACTGTCTTCATCTTCTGCACTAGACATTGCTAAGGCAATTAATGTTTCGTCTAAGTTAAGTGATACGCCCTTACCAGAGAGAATGTCTCTTTTCATTGTCGTAATTGCTTGAATAATCTTATTGTTAATTAAATCTTTTTCTTTATCGATATTAGCAAGAACCTTTAGTGCATTTAGAATCAAAGCAGATGATGCATGTAAAACCATAGAATTGTGAGCTGTTACAATTGTATCATCTGGAAGCCTGATTGCTGCAGCACAAGCAGTTCCATCTTTGCCTTTTCCTTCAGAGATGGCCTTTTTCAAAGCTTCGCGTGCTGGTACTACGACGCATCGCATTTCTGGAGTTAGGTGAGAAGAGTCCATAATAGAATTCATTCTGGTGACTGTGTTTTCATCACATAGGCCTGCTGCATAGTCGGTCTTTGTCTTGAAGTATCGTCTAATTATCTCTTCTTTTCCGGCCTCTCTACATACTTCGTCATCGGTAATGCCAAAGCCACAGCGATTTACTCCCATATCTGTTGGGGATTTATAAGGGCATTCCTCTCCACTTATCTTCTCAATAATCTTTTTTAATAGTGGAAATGCTTCAATATCCCTATTGTAATTTACGGCAACCTTTCCATAAGCATTTAGATGAAAGTGGTCTATTAAGTTTACATCGCCTAAATCTACTGTTGCTGCTTCATAAGCAATGTTAACAGGGTGATCAAGAGGGAGATTCCATATAGGGAATGTCTCTAATTTTGAGTAGTGTGGATTTTCTCCCATTTTAGCTTCATGGTACATTTGGCTAAGGCATGTTGCTAATTTTCCACTACCTGGTCCTGGAGCATTAACGACAACAACAGGAGCATCAACAGGAATATATTCATTTTTCCCATAGCCATCTTCAGAGACGACAAGATCAATATTGGTTGGGTAGCCAGGTGTTGCTGAGTGTGTATATACGTTAATTCCTATTCTCTCAAGCTTTTCTTTGAAAAGAACAGCAGAAGATTGGCCATTAAATCTAGTAATTACAACTTTGTTGCACTTTATTCCATAGCGAGCAAAATCATCAATCATCTTTAGAACATCTGCATCATAGCTAATGCCAAAGTCTCCACGCATCTTTCTCTTTTCGATATCTCCTGCGTAGATGCAGATTATTATGTCGAGATGTTCCTTTAGCGATTGTAGAACATACATCTTGTTATTAGGGTCAAATCCAGGAAGAACGCGTGAAGCATGTAGGTCATATAAAAGCTTTCCCCCACACTCTATATAGAGTCTGCCTTTACTATTTTTTACTCTTTCAAGAATATAACGTGTTTGTTCTTCAATATACTTTTTACTATCAAAACCAATCTTCATTTATTTAATCCTATTGCCTCTATTATCTAATAAAATGCCCTTCAAGAAGAAGGGCTTAAATTTATTTTAACAATGAGACAAAACTGAGAAGTATTTCGTCACCCTCACATCCAGAGAGGACCTTCTTCGCTAACTTCTTTCCGAGCTGTACTCCCTCCTGATCGAATGAATTAATATTCCACAAGAAGCCTTGGAACATTACTTTGTTTTCATAGTGGGCGAGGAGTGCGCCTAGTGCTTCTGGCGTTAGTTTTTCTCCAAATATTAAAGAAGAAGGTCTTCTTCCTTCAAAGTTTTTGTTAGGATTCTCATCGTCTTTACCTAGTGCAAAAGCTACTATCTGAGCAAATAGATTTGCGTTGAGCTTTTCTTGGCTTGTTGATCCATCTGTTACGATATCGAGTCCTCTTTGGTTTTCTTTAAAGCCAATAAACTGTAAAGGTACAATATTGGTTCCCTGATGAAGAAGTTGGTAGAAGCTGTGCTGACCATTAGTTCCTGGTTCTCCAAATATTACTGGTCCAGTTACATAATCGATAGCATCTCCAAATCTATTAACACTCTTTCCATTTGATTCCATATCAAGCTGCTGCAAGTGTGCAGGGAATCTAGATAGGGCTTGTGAATAAGGAAGGATGGCTGTTGTTTCATAACCGACAACATTTCTTAAATAGAGCCCAATAAGTGCATCCATTAAAGCTCCATTTTTCTTGATATTCTTTGTTAAAGACAATACGTCTTCTTCGTGAGCTCCCTTTAATAGTTTGCTGAATGTGTTAAAGCCATAGCTGAGAGATAACACGACAGCTCCAACGGCAGATGTAGAAGAATATCTTCCCCCGATATAATCATCAATAAAGAAAGATGCAAGAAGGGAAGTATCTTTACTTAAAGGAGATGTTTTACTTGTTACAGCTACCATATGCTTTGATGCAACAAAGCCTTCGATTGGTGATTTTTTGAGAACATTTAAAACTAAGTCTCTGTTTGTTAGAGTTTCTTGAGTTGTTCCAGATTTAGAGACAAGAACAAAAAGAGTAGTCTCTAAATTTAAGTTTTCGATAGCTTGTGCTGCATCGTCTGGGTCTACGTTTGATATAAACTTAGCCTCTAGTGTCTTGGTTTTTGTTCCCTTTGCCCATCCATTAAGAGCTATATACAATGCTCTAGGGCCAAGGTCTGAGCCCCCAATACCAATCTGACAGATTGTTTTGAACTTCTTTCCTGTAGATCCTTTGATATCGCCTCTTCTTACTTTGTTTGAGAAGTCCTTAATTCTTTCGAGCTCCTCTTTGTAAAAAGCTTCTTTATCTTCTCCATCAGCAATTACTTCTCTTTTTAATACGTTACCTCTTGTTAAATGATGCAATACAAGTCTGTTCTCGCCTGTGTTCATTCTTTCTCCAGAGAGAAGTGCCTTATATTTGTCGATTACTTCCATTTCATCGCTTAACTTCTGTAGAGTTTTAATTATGCTGTCATCAACAGGCATAGCTGCATAATTGTATGTAAGCTTTCCTCCAAGCTTTATATTGTATTCTTTTATTCTTTCGCTAGTTAGAAGCTTTCTAATATCCTTTTTCTCACTTTCTAAGAGCTTTTTGTAGGATGATGCTGCTGTGAGATTAATGTAGTTCATTTTGTCCTCCTCATTCCTTTATTTCAGGAATTCTCGCATTGAATGACTCTAATAAGTCCTCTTTAGTCATTCCTTCACGTAGTATTAAGAAAATTGTATCATCTCCAGCAAGAGAACCAAGAATTTCAGGAAGAGCAAGAACATCTAAGGCAAAACCAACGCTGTTTGCATGTCCTGGTCTTGTTTTTATTACTCCAAAGTTGCCAGAGAATTCTATAGATATGATACCCCTTCTTACGTCCTGAATATAGCTTTTTTCAGACTCGCTGATTAAATCTTTATCAGGAAGTGCATAGTAGTAGCCAGACCATCCATCGCTAATTTTTCCAACCTTAAGCATTTTTAAATCTCTAGATAGGGTAGCCTGTGTTACGGAGTATCCTTCCTTTGCTAAGAGTTCTAGTAATGTATCTTGGTTGTCTATTCTATTGTTTTTGATGATTTCTTTGAGTGTTGAGAGTCGATTATTTCTTTCTTTCATTTTTATTTCCTTAATTTATTTTTGCATGATTATGCAATTCTTATACATAATAATCGCATTGTTTTTTCAATGCAAGTTTACTTTTCTTCTTTAAATAATATACATAGAAAGATTTATAGTTAGTAAGATTAGAATCTATTGAGAAAAAGAGTTTATGAGGATAATCTTCTTTTTGGAGAGAGTAATGGCAGATTGGATTGTAGTATTACTTTGTTGTTTTTATATAGGCGTGGAGGTCTTTGTTGCCTTCATCTTATATAAGTTTTTTCATTTAAAAAGTGAATATACAAGGAAGCTTATACATATATTAACTTCATTTGTAATCGTGCCAGTTGAGTACTATGTCTCATCTCCTTTTTGGCGGTTGATTTGTCCGTTTATTTTTATTTTTGTTAACATATTTGCATGTCTATCTGGTCTAGTAAAAGATTTAGGTATGACAGATGGAAAGCGTCACATTGGACTAATTCTTTACCCTATATCTGTTACAGGTGTTGTTGCTTTAGAAGCTTTAGGAATAATAAGGCCTGAAGCTGCAATCTGCGGTGTATTAATTATGGGGTTAGGAGATGGCAGCGCAGCTTTAGTTGGGACTGCCTTTGGTCGTCATAGTTATAGTGTCTATCATAAATATAAAAAGAGTTTGGAAGGATCATTTTTCATGGCAGCTGTTTCTGCCATCATTGTGCTCTTCTTTACAACACTTAATGTTTATCAAGCTATTTTAGTAGGCATAACAGTATCGCTAGTAGAGAATTTTTCTCCTTCAAGTGTTGATAACGTTTCTGTTCCTTTCTATGCAGCTCTAATTGTGGAGGTCTTATGCAGAGTTTAATAGGATTGCTAGATGAGAAGATTTCTCTTCTTCCTTTTTGGGTTATTATCCTTATATATACGCTAGTACTACTTTTAGTTGTTTTTCTATCAATTTGGAGGAAATGGCTTACCTCTAGTGGCATTCTAGGAGCTTTTCTTCTTGGCTTTATGGTCTTGTATTTTGGCGGTTTTTCTTGTTTTACGCTTTTCTTTTTCTTTTTCTTTTTTTCGTCGCTTTTATCAAAATTAAAGAGAAGTGTTAATAAGAGAGAGAAGAAAGGGAGTCAAAGAGATTTAATGCAAGTCATTGCTAATGGATTACCAGCTGTACTTGGACTCTTTTTAACGAGAATATATCCACTTAATGCAATTGGCTTTGTTGGCTTTGCTTCTGCAATTGCTGAAGCTACTGCCGACACCTGGTCTAGTACCTTCGGCATAATGAGTAAAAAAGATCCTCTCTCTATAGTTTCGTTTACAAAGGTCCCAAAAGGAATAAGTGGGGGCGTAACTGTACTTGGTCTCTTTGCTGGGTTTGTTGGTTCTTTTTTAATTTCGATTCTTTACTTTTTTATTATTAATTCATCTTGGCATCATCTTTTGATAATTACAGGAACAGGATTTTTAGGTTCTGTCATAGATTCTGTTCTTGGAGCAACAGTGCAAGTACATTACAGACGTGATGATGGAACTCTCACAGAGAAAGAGTGGGATGAGAACAAAAGGCTATCGAGGGCTAGAGGAATTCCTGGTTTTGATAACGATATTGTAAATCTCGTTTCAGGTTTGTTGGCACTATCGCTATCTCTTTTCCTTGCTACAGTAATTAAGTGATAAATCTACTTGTCGATTCACTTATTTCTGCTTATTTTATTTCTTAGCGATGAATAGTCGCTCTTATATAGTATTTAAAAGAAAATAGGAGATATTAAAGATATGGCAAAGCAGCTTCAATTTAATGAAGAGGCAAGAAAGTCTCTTGTAAATGGTGTAGAAAAGATATCTAAGGCAGTTATGACAACTCTTGGCCCAAAGGGAAGACTTGTCCTCTTAGATAAGAAATATGGTGCTCCAACAGTAACAAAGGATGGCGTTTCTGTTGCAAGAGAGATTGAACTTGAAGACCCATTTGAAAACATGGGTGCTCAGTTATTAAAGGAAGTCGCTTCTAAGACTAACGATGTAGCAGGTGATGGTACAACTACAGCAACTGTTCTTGCTTGGTCAATTACAAAAGAAGGTATGAAGAGTGTCGCTGCAGGTGTAAACCCAATGGGCATTAAGAGAGGAATCGATAAGGCTGTACAGGATGCAGTTGACTCAATCAAGGGTGAAGCTAAGATGATTGAGGATAAGGAAGAGATTGCTCAGGTTGCTTCAATTTCTGCTAATAATGATAGAGCTATTGGTGATGAGATTGCTAACGCTATGGATAAGGTTGGTAAAGATGGTGTTATTACCGTTGAAGAGAGTAAGACTATTGACACAACTGTTGATTTCGTAGAAGGTATGCAGTTCGATAGAGGTTACCTAAGTGCTTACTTCTGTAACAATAGAGACACTATGACAAGTGTTATGGATAACCCATACATTCTCATCTATGACAAGAAAATTTCTAACATGAAGGAACTCTTACCGTTACTTGAGAAGGTTGCTCAGAGTGGTAAGCCACTTGTAATGATTGCAGAAGATGTTGATGGTGAAGCTCTTGCAACACTTGTTCTTAATGCTGTAAGAGGCACACTTAACGTTGTTGCTGTAAAGGCTCCAGGTTTTGGTGATAGAAGAAAGGCTATGCTTGAGGATATTGCTGTTCTCACAGGTGGTCAGGTAATTACTGAAGATCTTGGCATGAAGCTAGAGGATGCAGATCTTACTATGCTTGGTAAAGCTAAGAGAGTTACAGTTGATAAAGATAATACTACTATTATTAACGGTGCTGGTTCAGCTGAAAACATCAAGGATAGAATCGCTATGCTTAAGGTTCAGATTGCTGATAGCACATCTGATTATGACAGAGAGAAGCTACAGGAAAGACTAGCTAAGCTTGCTGGCGGTGTTGCTGTTGTTAACGTTGGTGCTGCTACAGAAGTTGAGCTCAAAGAGAAGAAGCACAGAGTTGAAGATGCACTTTCAGCTACACGTGCTGCTATCGAAGAAGGTGTTATCCCAGGTGGTGGTGTTGCTCTTGTTCAGGCATCTAAAGAACTTGAAAGCAAGTCTCTTGAAGGTTTGACAGAAGAAGAGAAGGTTGGTTACAGAATTGTAACTAGAGCACTTGAAGAGCCAATCAGACAGATTAGTGAAAACGCTGGTGTTGATGGTGCTATTGTTGCAGATAAGTGTAAGAACTCTGAAAAGGGTGTTGGTTTCGATGCTAACAACATGAAGTGGGTTAAGATGGTTGATGCTGGTATTATTGACCCAGTAAAGGTAACAAGAAGCGCTCTTCAGAACGCTGCTTCTATTGCTGCTTTAATTCTTACTACAGAATGTGCAGTAACAGATATTCCAGCTCCAGAGCCAGCTGCTCAAGCTAATCCAAACCCAGGTATGGGAATGATGTAATAGTTTAGACTAGAGCATTAAAAGAGGCATAACTTGTTTTTCTCAGGTTATGCCATTTTTTTTGCTAATGATTTTTATAGCGTTAAAAGAAGAGCCATCTTAAATCTTTTATTGCACTTAACAGCATGTCTTCCGCCTTTTGCAAAGTGAAAGTTCTCGCCTTTTTTGAGAGTATGCTCAATTCCTTCGTACACAATTGTTGCTTCGCCATCTAACGCAAAAATAAGAGCTTCGCCTGGCGCACTATGCTCGCTTAAGCCAGTTCCTTCATCAAAAGCCATAAGACAGAGCTTCAGGCTATCTGAGTTAATTACATCCATGTTAACAATCTTTCCTTCTTGGTAAGGAACAAGATTTTCTAAGCTAAATACTTCGCCTGCCTTTATTTTGTTGTTCATAGTTTTACTACTCCTTATGCCAATATTTATATAGACAGAGTCTTTTAATGCCTCCATCCCAATTAGTGCTTCTCTTTCAATGTAACATATTTCATTAGCTTTGAGACTAACGTTGTACTTTCCTTGTAGCTTTATATTTCCATCTAAGACTATAAGAAAGGTATCAAATGGATAGGTTTCTGGTGAAATATCTGTTGAGGCAGAAAGTGCATAACATTCAATTTCTTCGTTTATCCCTTTGTGTAGAGATGATGATACGGTACACCCATCAATTGGTTTGTTTTCATCTTTTAATAGGAAAGTTTTTCCTTCTATTAGTTTCATTTTTGCTTTCTCCTTAAATAAATTTAACACTAAGAAGCGAAAAAATTGATGTGGATTTTGTTAAAAATGTGTATTTGTTATCATTATGTTGACCCCTAATAAATTACTGTGATATTTTAATACAAATAAAAAAGAGGTAATTATGAACTCACTTATTCTTATGGCTGCTGACGCACAGAGCGGTAGCTCATCTGCTTCTATGGCATCATCTATTATAATGTTTGTCGCTATTATTGCGATTTTCTACTTCTTAATTTACAGACCTCAGAAAAAGAGAGATAAGGAAGCAAAAGCAATGATTGCTTCAATGAAGAAGGGCGACAAGGTTGTTACAATTGGTGGTATCCACGGAACTATTGTTACAGTTAAAGACAAGACTGTAGTTGTTAAGGTTGATGATTCTGCAAGAATCGAATTTTCAAAAGAAGCTATTTCTTCTGTATCAAGTAAGGATGCAGTAAAGACAGCTCCTAGTGCAGATAAGAAGGAAAAGCCAGTTGAAGAGAAGCCTGCTGTTGAAGATAAGAAAGAGGCAGTAGAAGAAGCTAAGACTGAAGAAACAAAATAAGAAATAATGAATTTCTTCTATCCCGTGGACTCCACGGGACTTTGTTGTTATAAAGGGGTAACATGGAAGTATTAGTTGCCGATTGTTTAGGTTTTTGTGGTGGTGTTAAGCATGCTTTAAGCCTTGCTTACATGACGCTGAGAGATACTACTGTCGATGGTATAAAACTCTACCTCTATGGTGAATTAGTACATAATGCAAATGTTGTAAATGATTTCATAAAAAAAGGTGCTTCAATAATTGGTAGTAGTAATTCTATTAGAGAAAAAGGAACTGTAATTATTAGAGCACATGGAATATGTGATGATGAGCGTAAGAAGCTAGAAGATAAAGGCGTAAAAATTGTTGATGCAACTTGTCCTGTCGTTCTAAAGGGGCAAAGTTTAGTTCGTTCGTCACTCCTTCCTGTTTTAATATTTGGCTATAAAGGACACTCAGAGGTCACAACTTTGGTTGGTAGTAGGAAAGACGGAGCTTTTGTAATATCTGAAGAAAATGATTTATTTTCCCTGGAAAAAGGAGAGTATAATGGAATTGTTCAAACAACATTTTCAACATCTCTTTTAGATGATTTAATTGAAAAAGCTAGTAAAATGGGCATAAGAGTTAATGTTCTGAATGAGATTTGTAAGGCATCTGTTAATCGAAGAGCTGGAGTAAAAAAGTTACTTGATAAAGTTGATGCTTTTGTTGTTGTGGGTGACCATAATAGTGCCAACACAAGAGAGCTTGTATCAATTGTTGAAAAAGCTGGTCTAAAATGCTTTCTTGTTGAGGATGAAAATGATATTTCTGAAGAAATCTATTCTTACAAAAGAGTAGGACTTTCAGCAGGGGCCTCAACTCCTAAAGAAATATATGATAGAGTAATAAAGAATTTGGAGGATGAAAGTGATAGAGAGTAAGAAGATTGTAGTACCTATTCCTACTGTAAAAAGATTTCCTTCTTATCTAAGAATATTAAGACAGTGCCAAAATGAAGGCATGGAATATATTAGCGCAACAGTACTTGCTGACGAACTTGGATTAAAACCTATCCAGGTAAGAAAAGATATCTCTTATACGGGAATCGAGGGTAAGCCAAAGGTAGGTTTTGTTGTCGATGAATTGATTGATTACATTACTCACTCTTTGGGTTGGGACAATTCTGCTGAAGCTTTAATCGTTGGTGTTGGTAACCTTGGTAAAGCTATTTCAATGTATGAAGGATTTGAAGCATATGGGTTAAGCATTGTCGCTGCATTTGACAATGACCCAAATAAGATTGGAACTAAAGTTGGATCCCTTGTTGTCAGATCTACCGATGACCTTAAATCTTTTATTGAAGAAAGTGGGATAAAAATTGCTGTCATTACAGTTCCTGCTTCTTGCGCTCAAGGCGTTGCAGATAACCTTGTAAAGTGTGGAATAAAAGGAATTTGGAATTTTGCTCCAAAAGACTTGAAGATACCATCTGATGTCGTAATGCAAAGAACAGACCTTGCTACATCTTTTGCAGTACTCTCTGTTAAGATGAGAAAGATGTTTGGACAACAAGGAACATTAATAGACTATATTGAAGAAGAGGTATAACTCTTGATTACTTTTTTTCATAAGGTTATGATTCTTTTAAAGATGTTGATAGAGACGAGTAGTCTTTGATGCTGCCGAAGAGAAAGACGTCTATCGAAAGATAGGTGTGAGACGTCTGGAGCTAGATGATGAAAACCACTCTGTAGTCGTATTCCGGAAAGGTAAACGAGTATGGAATAACGTAAGTTAGGCGTTAACTACTTAATTGAGCGTCCTTTTCAGAAGGGAAGCAAGGTGGAACCGCGGAGCCTTTATAGCTTCGTCCTTGCACGAAGAAATGAATGTGTAAGGGTGATGCTGTAAAGGCTTTATCCTTTATATAGGAAGGAGAATTATATGGCAAAAGAGATTGATTTGGCGGTCCTTCGCCATTCAACAGCTCACGTTATGGCAGAGGCTGTCTTGGAGATGTTCCCAGATGCACAGATTGCCATCGGACCTGCAATCGAAAACGGCTTTTATTATGATTTTGATTTACCACGTCCATTAACTGATGCTGATTTAGAGACAATTACAAAGAATATGCGCAAGATTATCAACGAAGGCCATGACTTTGTAAGAAAAGAAGTAACACGTGAAGAAGCAAGAGAAATCTTCAAAAACCAAAAGTATAAGCTTGAACTTTTGGATGCAATTCCAGAGGGTGAAACTGTTACTATCTACAACCAAGGTAACTTTACAGACCTTTGTAGAGGACCTCATGTTGCTAATACAAAAGAATTGTGTGCAGATGGCTTTAAGCTTCTCTCTATAGCTGGTGCTTATTGGAGAGGAAGCGAAAAGAACAAGATGCTTACAAGAATCTATGCTACTGCATGGGCAAATAAGGCAGATTTGAAGGCTTATTTGGATCATCTTGCAGATGTAGAGAAGAGAGACCACAGAAAGCTTGGTAAGGAACTTGATCTGTTCTCTTTACATGAAGAAGCTGGCCCAGGCCTTGTTTATTGGCATCCACGAGGAGCAAGAATTAGACAGATTATCGAGCAGTTCTGGAGAGAGGAACACTATAAGAATGGCTATGAGATGGTCTATACTCCACATGTTGGTAAGAGCTGGCTTTGGGAGACATCTGGCCACTTAGGCTTCTACAAAGACAGTATGTATCCTCCAATGGAGATGGATAATACTGACTACTATGTAAAACCAATGAACTGTCCTTTCCATATTATGATTTATCAGAACAGCAAGAGAAGCTATAGAGAGCTTCCATGCCGTTGGGCTGAACTTGGTACTGTTTATAGATATGAGAAGGCTGGTTCTTTACATGGTCTTATGAGAGTAAGAGGCTTTACTCAAGATGATGCTCACCTTTTTGTAACACCAGACCAGATGGATGAAGAGATTATGGAAGTTCTTCGTTTCTCTCTTCATATGCTACATGCATTTGGCTTCAATGATATTCATGCTTATATCTCAACAAAGCCAGAAAAGAGTGTTGGTGAAGTTGAAAAGTGGAATGCAGCAACTGAAGCTTTGAAAAAGGCCGTTGAGAAAGAAGGTCTCAAGTATGATATAGATGAAGGTGGTGGAGCATTCTATGGCCCAAAGATTGACCTTAAGATTAAGGATGCTATTGGCCGTGAATGGCAGCTTTCAACTGTACAGTTTGACTTCAACCTTCCAGAGAGATTCAATATGACATTCGTCGATAAGGACGGAGTAGAGAAGAGACCTTACATGATTCATAGAGCTCTTCTTGGATCTATTGAAAGATTCTTTGGTGTTCTAATTGAGAACTATGCCGGGGCATTCCCACCATGGTTAAGCCCTGATCAGATAGCTATTATTCCTGTTGGCGATATGGCTTATGACTATGCAAAGAAGGTTGAAAACATTCTCAAGAATGAAGGTTTCAGAGTTCAGACAGATCTTTCAGATGATAGAATGAATGCAAAGATTAGAAAGGCTCAGAAACTTAAGACTCCTTACATGCTTATCCTTGGAGAGAAGGAGATGGAAGGAAACCTTGTATCTGTAAGATATAGAAATGGTAAGCAGTCTAACTTTGTTAAGATTGAAGACTTTGTAAGCGAAGTACATAAGACAGTCGACAACAAAGAACAAATCTAATTAATTAAATAAAAAGGAATAAGGGGGTGTTCTTTATCAGAACGCCCTTTTTAAAAAAATGAAAAGTAGCGAAGCATTAGCATATTTAAAAGAAAAAGATAGATATTTAACAACGCTAGGTCATATTTCAGGCATCTTGTCTTGGGATATGGAGACAGTCATGCCATCTAAAGCAGAGGAAGAGAGAGTAGAGCAAATGTCGCTCTTAGCTCTTTTAATGCATAGTACAAAGCTAGATGAAAAGCTCAAAGATGCTGTCTGTTCAATAGAAACAGATGGCCTATCTGATGCAGATAAAGCTTTAGTAAGGGAATACAAGAGAGAGCTTGGAATGGCTAGCAAGGTGCCATCAAGTCTCGTAAAAGCAATGAGTGAAGAAACAGCGAAGGCTCATTCAAAATGGGTTGAAGCTAGAAGCGAAAATAAATTCTCTATTTTCCAGCCTTCGCTTGAGAATCTTGTGTCTTTAAGTAAAGAGTATGCTAGTGCTATCGGAAATGGAGACTATAATACTCTTCTTGATTTATATGAAAGAGGAATGACAGAAGAAAAAATAGATTCGCTATTTGATGAGTTGGAAGTAGCAATTCATGTCATCATGGACAAAATAGAGGGCAGGAAGGTCGATACTTCATTTCTTAATGTAAAGTACGACGTTAAAAAAGAAGAAGAGTTCTGCTCTCAAATTGCCAAGAAGATGGGCTTTGATTTTTCTAGAGGGGCAATTGGTATTGTTCAGCATCCATTTACTACAACTCTAGGTAGGGATGATATAAGAATATCAAACAGATTTACAGATGAAAGTTTTGTTGATCCTATTTTTTCTATCATACATGAAACAGGACATGCTCTTTATGAAATGAATGCTGCACTCAATAACGAAATTAGAGGTACATCTTTAAGCCAAGGAACGAGTATGGGGGTTCATGAGTCTCAGTCTAGATTCTGGGAAAACTTAATGGGACGTTCTCTTCCTTTCTGGAAGTATTTCTATCCATCATTACAGAGTTATATTCCACAACTTAAAGATATTAATTTAGAGCAATTTGTCATTGCTTCTAACTATCCTCATTCTTCTGCAATAAGAGTTAATGCAGATGAACTTACATATTCACTCCATATAATTTTGCGTTACAGAATTGAGAAGGCTCTCTTTAATGGCTCTCTTGCTGTTAAGGATATTCCAGAGGCTTGGAATAAAGGTTCTGAATCAATCATTAGATATAAGGTAAAAACAGATAGTGAAGGTTGCTTGCAAGACAGTCATTGGAGTGGAGGAAGCTTTGGCTACTTCCCTTCCTATGCTCTTGGTAACTTATACTCAGCAGCTTTCCTTGAAAAACTATATCTTGATTGTGGTGGAAAGAGTAGAGTAGATGAGGCTCTTGAAAATGGTGAATTTGGCCTTATTACTTCTTGGCAAGATAAAAATATATGGCACTATGGTGCTATATATGAGCCAAATACTCTTATGAAGAGAGTGACAGGAAAAGAGCTATCTGCTAAACCATTTATCAAATATCTAGAAGATAAATTCTATAGTCTTTATCTATAAAGGGGAGAATCAAGATGAATTTACCAAATAAACTTACAATAACAAGATTGGTTTTAGTTCCTGTATTTTTTATCTTTTTTCTTTTAGGAAAATATACGTCGCTAACTGTGCTTAGTACAGCTATGATGTTGATAATTTATGCTGTCGCCGAATTGACAGACCTACTTGATGGAAAAATTGCACGTGGAAGGGGGATGATTACAGATTTGGGTAAGGTTATGGATCCTTTTGCCGATACACTTACTCATATGACATATTTTGTTTGTTTCTTGTTCTCATCAATTATGCCACTTTGGGCCTTTGTCCTAATCATGTGGAGAGAATTTTCAATCCTATTTGTAAGAATGATTCTTGCTAAATATGCAGGAAAAGCAATGAGTGCAAACATTTTTGGAAAGGCAAAGACTGTATTATATGCCTTCACAACGCTTCTTTCTTTTGTTTATTTAGCTATTAGTTCTTTCTCTTCTGGAAATCTTTCTTGGCTTGGAACATATAAGACTGTTCTATATGTATTTTTCTCTCTTTCTACTTTTGCTTCTGTTGCCAGCTTTATCATTTACATAAGAGAAGTATTTAAGAGTGGTGTCCTTGCAGGAATGACAAGATGAGCGAAAAGGGATTACCTTTTAAAGGCTTTTCTGAAAAAGAAAAGAAGTCAATTAAATACATCATTAGTGATGTTGATGACACTATTACTAAAGAAGGAAAGCTTTATCCTCATGTCTTAGAAGCAATTTGGCGAGCTAAGATTAGTGGTAGAACCATTATATTGGTAACTGGAGGCAGTGTTGGCTGGGCAGATTGCTATATTAGGCAATGGCCCATTGACGCAGTAATAGCTGAAAGTGGGGCTATTATGCTTTGTCATGATAAGGATGGTTCGATTCTTCAGCTTGTAAATCCTCAAATAGATAAAGACACTGTGATGAAGAAGAGAAGAAATCTTCTTGAGTATACTTCGTGTCTTCCATTTTCTTCTGACCAATGTGCACGTTTTTTTGATATAGCATATGACAAAAAGAAGATGGATAGTGCAGAGATAAAAGCTTTAAAGAATACTCTCATTATGTATGGAGCAAATTTTGCTGAGAGTTCAATACATATTAATGCTTGGTTTGGTCAATACAATAAAAAATCTGCTTTGAAATTTTTCTTAGAAGAGCGGCTAGGTATTAAAGAAGAAGAGTATCTTCAGTCTTCAATTTACCTGGGAGATTCTTTTAATGATCAGCCTCTTTTTGATTACATTCCTCTTAGTATTGGGATGCATACAGTAGAAGATCAAAGAGAAAACTTTGATGTTCTCCCAAAATACATTACCAGAGGAACTAGTGGTGATGGGTGGTATGAGGTTGTTCAGTCATTATTGAAAATAAGGAAAACTCGTAAAACTCAACAGAAAAATAGCGTAAAAGAAGAGAAAAAATAATAGAAAGAAAAAAAATATAAAAATTTTTAAATTACTGTTGACATAAAAGCCATTAATTAGGTAGATTACTTAGGCACGCGGTTAACGTGTGCAATGTTTTTTTGGATTTATCAGCGAAGGGAAGAGAAGATAAGAAGCTTGTAAAAAAAGAGTTTCTGTCAATTCAATATAAAGAACGACGGTGGATTAAAATAAAAGAGAAGCCGCGTTAGAAAAGAGACAGATCGAAAAGAGCTAAGCCTGTACTTCGGTACAGGAAATCCATAACGGAGAGTTCGATCCTGGCTCAGAACGAACGCTGGCGGCGCGTCTTAAGCATGCAAGTCGAACGAATGGTCCTTCGGGACCGGAAGTGGCGGACGGGTGAGTAACACGTGGGTAATCTGCCCTTTGGTGGGGAATAGCACATGGAAACATGTGATAATACCGCATAATACATACATATGATTTATGTATGGGAAAGCTCCTACGGGAGTGCCGAAGGATGAGCCTGCGGCCTATTAGCTAGTTGGTGAGGTAAAGGCCCACCAAGGCGACGATAGGTAGCCGGACTGAGAGGTTGAACGGCCACATTGGGATTGAGAACGGCCCAGACTCCTACGGGAGGCAGCAGCTAAGAATCTTCCACAATGGACGAAAGTCTGATGGAGCGACGCCGCGTGGACGATGAAGGCCGTGAGGTTGTAAAGTCCTTTTCGTGTAGAGGAACAAGCAGAGGAGGGAATGCCTTTGCGATGACGTTAAACACGGAATAAGCCCCGGCTAACTACGTGCCAGCAGCCGCGGTAATACGTAGGGGGCGAGCGTTGTTCGGAATTATTGGGCGTAAAGGGTGCGCAGGTGGCTAATCAAGTCTGTTGTGAAAGTTCGGGGCTCAACTCCGTGATGCGATGGAAACTGGTTAGCTTGAGTACAGCAGGGGGCATTGGAATTCCAGGTGTAGGGGTGAAATCTGTAGATATCTGGAAGAACACCGGTGGCGAAGGCGAATGCCTGGGCATGTACTGACACTGAGGCACGAAGGTGCGGGGAGCAAACAGGTTTAGATACCCTGGTAGTCCGCACAGTAAACTATGTACACTAGGTGTCGGGGGCAACTCCGGTACCGGAGCAAACGCGTTAAGTGTACCGCCTGGGGAGTATGCCCGCAAGGGTGAAACTCAAAGGAATTGACGGGGGCCCGCACAAGCGGTGGAGCATGTGGTTTAATTCGATGATACGCGAGGAACCTTACCAGGGCTTGACATGAGGAGGAAAGGCTATGAAAGTAGTCCGCTCTTTTGAGTCTCCCCACAGGTGCTGCATGGCTGTCGTCAGCTCGTGTCGTAAGATGTGAGATTAAGTTCTTCAACGAGCGCAACCCCCACTGTCCGTTGCCAACAGGTTAAGCTGGGCACTCAGACGGAACTGCCGGTGACAAACCGGAGGAAGGCGGGGATGACGTCAAGTCATCATGGCCCTTACGTCCTGGGCCACACACGTGCTACAATGGCTGGTACAGAGCGAAGCAAGACCGAGAGGTGGAGCGAACCGCAAAAAGCCAGTCTCAGTACGGACTGGGGTCTGCAACTCGACCCCACGAAGTTGGAATCGCTAGTA
>DHMZ01000067.1 GCA_002406055.1 Spirochaetales bacterium UBA4629 | reverse complement strand
TTTCTTTTTATCAATTTATTCAAATAAAAATCTCTCCGGATCTCCACCTTAATACCTCATTGCGAAAGATTTTTGCAACATGTTGCATTTTTCTATTCTTTTATATCTAGATAGACTTTAAAAATCAACATTCAAGCAGAATAATAGAATAGATTTTTGCAACATGATGCATTTTTCTATTTTGCAATCATATTATAGTCACTCTGATCTTTTCTCTTATGGGAAATCATTTTGATGTAGCTCTTTACAGCCAGGCCAATCTACATCAGAGACAATATCTTTAGTTAAAAGTACCTCGTATTCACAACTATTAAATTTAGCTTTTGGATTTTTTTCGAGCCTCTTTGAAACTCTTTTTAACCTCTTCAGTTAATGTTTTTTTGTTATCCTTAGCCTTAAATACATAGACTCCTTTCTTTGAAATAACTACTTCGCATGTTTCCCTTTGACAGTGTAAAGCATCAACTGTTACTACTGTCTTTCTTAAATCATATTTACTCAAAAGCTTTCTGAAAGTAGGAATCTCTGGTTCCTTGGCGTCTAAAGGTATAGATGTAGAACAGATGCTATTTAAAGAGCTATACATATTAAAGACATTCAAATTTCTTTTACCTTTCTTTCTACCTGAACCTTTAAATTCCTTTTCACCTCCAGAAAGTATAGTATATTTACCGCTTGTAGCTTCAGTAATACGATAAATAGTCTCTAGAAATTGTTTGAATTTATCGATCAAATCTTAAGATTAGCTGTCATAACTACAGAGAAGATTTTTTATCATGCATTTCTTGCTGGAATTTTTGCTAGGGCAGAGTATGCTGAAGAATCAAATAGAGAGCATGGTAATGGCAGGAGTGATATCGTTGTGTATGAGACAATTAATGCCCGTGATGCTTTTTTGAGATAAAATATGTAAAGACTCTTGAGGCTTTAGAAAAAAAGTGCAATGAAGCAGAAGACCAAATTAATGAAAGAAGATACGAGAAGAATATGAGAGATGATTTTGATAAGGTACTCTGTTATGGTATATCGTTATCTAAAAAAAGATGCATTACAAAGAAAAAGCAAATACAAACCCTATAAAGGGTTTTCATTTATTTTAGCATACTTCTATTTCAACTCTTTTCCCACTGAAGGCAACACCATATTTGTAGATAGTCTTAACTCCATTTGCTTTCATCTCGGAATCATATTCTTTATCATTTATTTGTTTTAATGCTTTCGTAGCGAGAGCTTTTAATTCATTTTCTGAAGATTTCTTTTCAGCTTTTAGTTCGATAATAATACCAGGTAGATTATCTTTTTTGGGGGATAGTTGAATATCATATCTTCCCAAACCTGATTCGTGGTTTGAGGTTACATATGAAGAACTAAAAAGAGCACAGAGACCAAGCATAAAACCATGGTAGAAGCTTTCACTTTTAGTATCAAAAAAACTAACAGATTCTTTTAGAACTTTAGTGATAATATCTCTGAGCTCTTCTTTATCTCCTGTAAGTAATGCTTCTTCTACCTTTATTGATATATTAGAAGGAATCACCCTGTTGAGCTTTTGTAGGATCTCCTTTCGATATACAAAAGATATTTCCTTGTTTGGTATGGCGACATCACATAGGAAATCACCACTAATAGAAATAGATGTCTTTATAGCCTTTAAGTAACCTGCCATAAGTAAGAAACTATAAATTGAAGACGGATTATTTTTAATTTGAGGATAGATTACACTTGTATCAATGTATGTAGTGAAAGATTCACCATTGACAAGTGATGTTAGCTTTCTATATATCTCATCGTCTGCTTCTTGAATGATTTCTCCTATAATATCGTTACTTCCTGTTGAGAGCCAAAAAGCTCTTGGTTCAAAGTCTGTATTGAAATAGTTTACAACGGACCATGGATTAAAGATCTCAGTTTTTCCAAAATTGTATCCATCGTACCATTCTGAAATCTCGGCAAATTTATCAGAACAACCGTAGTATTCTGCCATTTTTTTTACTTCATCTTTTGTGAAACCAAAGTATTGGCTATATTTGTTTTCTAGAACAGAATTAGTTGACAGATTGTTGAGCCCACTAAAAATACTTTCCTTTGCAACACGTAGAATTCCAGTAAGAAAACCAAATGCGAGATTTTTATTGTCTTTTAAACAGCATGAGAGGAGATTACGCATGAATGATATTACCTCTTCATAAAAGCCTTTTGTGTGTCCACTTTCAATTGGTGTATCGTATTCATCGATAATAATTACAGTACTACTTTTGTAATGTTGGTTTAACATTTCTGAGAGATTTAAGAGCGAAAGTGTAACATCACTTTTGTCCGCATTTCCACTTAGAATGTTATTAAAGTAATTTTTACTACTTGAATCAAGAGTAGAGCTATTAAGTAGTTCTTTATGCCTAGTGTATTCGTTACGAATAATTGCGTAAATTAAATTATATGTTTCATCCCAAGAGTTGCATTTTACATCTTTTAATGAAATGAAAATTACTGGATATTTTCCTTGATATTCTCTGTATTTTTTCCCCTGAGCCCATATTTTTTTATCGATAAAGTACTTAGATGTGTCTTCATTTGTTTTTTCAAAAAAAGTATGAATCATATCCATATTTAAGGTTTTGCCAAAACGCCTTGGACGTGTAAAGAGCCTAACCATTGCTCTTTCATCAATGATATCTTTGAGCATTAATGTTTTATCGACATAGTAGTATTCTGTTGAAGCTAGGCGATAATCGGAAACTCCGACAGGGAGAGGAAGATGTTGTGACTCACTTGAATGAGCATATTTACCGCTTTTTATTCTCTTGTCATTTGGACGCTCTGAGCCTAGTGGAATTTGCCAACTTCCATTTTTTTTGACAGCACCAAGTATATTGCCGCTACGACATAGTCCAGTAACGCGTCGTTCTGTAAGGTTCCATACTTTTGCCATTTCTTTTGCCGATACCATTTTTGACATAGCTTTAATCTCTTTGCTCCTTCGGTTTTAGAATAGTCCATAAAAAGAAATATGTCATTAATAATCGGAAATATGGCATATCAAGTCAGAAATATATTATGTATATTTCTTTCGTAATGGGCGATTAATATAACTTTTCTTAGGTTTTTAAATTAGTAGCATTTCTTCTAAGAAAAAATCGAGTGCATTTATATGATAAACTCCTTCTT
>DHMZ01000122.1 GCA_002406055.1 Spirochaetales bacterium UBA4629 | reverse complement strand
TTTATTTTTGACTGGTTTTTCGATACAGCTCTGTTTTGCCACCATAGCTTAATAGACTGAATATCGTTTAGGATTCTCTCTTGTGCACAGAGCGGAAGCAATTCTTTTTCAATAGTGTTGACTTTATTGATAACACCAAAGTTGTTGTCGATATTAAGAATTGCAACTTTTTCGTCTTTGTGCATTAGATAGTAGTCCATACTACCTCCTTAGAATTTTACATCAATTAGGTATCAAGAAAAGCATATATGGCTTAAAAAAACAATTCAATAAATGTACCTTTAAAGAAAATATGCAATTTCATGATAGCACTTTAGAAACTAGTAGTTTGCAAGTGGACTTTAAAAAAATTGCTTGTCTTCTTGAGGTTTTGGAAAACAAGCAGTCTATAATAATTTCAACTCTAATAATTTAGGTTTTTCCTCATTTCTTGGTTAACGTGTTTTTTATTCTTTGACAGTGCCTTATACAAATGTTTTGATTGAATTTAGATGAGATATACTCTTGAATTGTCTTGCCATCCCATACTAAATAGCCATATTCTTCTGGATCACTTTGTAATGCTTTTTTAAGCTCTTCTAGTTGTTCATCGCTTAGTCTTTTAGGCCTTCCTGTTATTGGTAAATGTCTCAAGCATTCGAAACTGCCACTATTAACAACATCCCTTACCCAACTAGTTAGTGCAGACTTTGAGACAATTTTTAGTCTGGAGAAGTCAGAAACCTTAAAACCCTGCAAAACAAGCAAAACTAGTTCAACTTTATGTTGATAGTTCGCATCAACACTATCAGAAATAATGTTTCTACCTTTCTCAATCAACTCATTTTGATTATTAATAATTCTGTTGTTCATAATTCCCCCTTAGCGACTATTTTAACATACGTGATTGTGGTTTCTGTCTATAGTTAAAGGGCTATGATAGAGAGTTTTTTTGAAACCAATAAGGTTAAAAAAAAGTAAAATCAGAACTATTTGTTCAGGATATAGATTTGAGTATGCAAAATATGAAAAAGCTACAAGGCTCTTTCTCTTCCTTGTAGCTTCTCATTTATTTATCAAGCATCTCTTTTAATTGAGCTTTTGCTTCGTCTAAAGTTTCAGTGTATTGGTTAGAAAGTCTATCAAGATAACTTTTTAGTGTTTCCATACATTCTTTATCGCTTTCAAATGTTAGGTGGACACTTTCGCCATACTTATCTTTTAATGCTTCTTCCTTTTGCTTAAGCATTGGTTCGAGTTGTGCCTTAAGTTGCTTTATCAACTCTTCTTTATGCTTAGGGTATTGGTTAACATGAGTAACAATTTGGTTGTATAAGTCAACTATTTCGCTTCTTTCTGGGTAAAGATAACCTAGTAGAAGTGCAATACGCTTTTTTCTGTCATCTCCTGTATTTTCCTCTTGAGGTAGAACAAGAGAGTTTAGAATTGTTGTTTTAAGAGCTTCTCTATTTTCCTTAAGTGTAAACTCTGCCAATTGAGTTTTCAGTTTATCAAAATCTCCCTCATCACTGATAAGGTAAGAACCAACTATATGTTTAATCTTATCTATTTTGGCATTTTGTCTTATTTTCTCTTGGTCAATTTCCATATTCTCCGTTTTTTCTAGAGCAATTTCCCAAGCGCTTCTAATCTTTCCCATATTTTCTCCTTAGAGAGAATATAAGACAAAAAAATGAATAGGTTAAGTAAAGAAAGGTAAGCTTCTTATAGAGCAAAGTAAAAAATGAGATTATTCTAACGTGGTATGGATAATGGTGTTTTACTTTTATTTGATGTTTTTGGAACTTTTGTCTTTGCTCTTTCAGGAGCAGCAAAGGCTATAAAGAAAAACATGGACTTTTTAGGAGTCATTGTTTTTGCTATTACAGTCGGTTGTGCTGGTGGCATGATAAGAGATGTTCTTATAGGAGCAGTCCCTGTTGCCGTCTATCAAAACAGTGTTTATATTGCAGTAGCCTTTGTAGCTGGACTTGTTATGTTTCTCATTGGAGAGAATTCTAGCGTAGATTCTTTTCCTGATCATATTATGTTTTTAGATGCTATTGGACTCGGCTTCTTTACAGCTCTTGGCTGTGAAAAGGCCCAAGCTTATTCAATTATCCCTGTAGGTATTATCTTTTCTGGTACTCTTTCAGCATGTGGAGGAGGAGTACTGAGAGATCTGTTTGCTAAAGAAGTGCCGATGGTCTTTACTTCAGATTTCTATGCTTCAGCTAGCATTCTCGGAGCTCTTTTATACTTATTACTGAGCTACGTAGGTCTCGATAATTCAATTAACATTTGGATAACTGCCTTTTTTACAATACTTGCTCGTGTTGTTGGTTATAAATTGCATTTAAGACTTCCTGTTGCCCATCAGGGAAAGAAGAGCGACAAATGAAAAGTGAAAAATTGTATTATTCAGATCCTTATTTAAAGGAAGTCGAGGCAAAGGTAATTGAAGTAAAAGAGAATGGTATTATTTTAGACAAAACTATCTTTTATCCAGAAGGCGGAGGACAGAGAGGAGACAAGGGCTATTGGGGAAGCTATTTCATTAAAGATACTCAAAAGCTAGATGACTCTGTATTGCACATAATTGATGGAGAAAAGCCTAAAGAAGGCGAGAAGGCAATGTTGAAATTAGATTGGCCTAATCGATTTGCTGGAATGGTTGAGCATACTGCCCAGCATCTTATTTCATCAGTTTTGTTCTCTTCTTTTTCTATTGGCACAGTTGCAGTCCACCAAGGAGATGGGATAATCACAATAGAGACAGATAGGTCTTCTATTTCTCATGACACACTTCTCAGCGTGGAAGAAAAAGCTATTGGGTATATAAACGAAAATAGGCGTGTTTGGCAAGAGGATATGCCACGAGAGAAGGCCCTTGGTCTCCATATGAGAAGAACTATTAAGGTTGATGATGAGACTGTTAAAGTTGTCTTTATTGATGGTTTGGATGCTGTTGCTTGTGGTGGCGTGCATCTCTCTTCTCTCGGTCAGATAGGTGAGATAGCATATCTCTATAGTGAAACTATTAGAGGCCATGAGCGAACATATTGGGTTGTAGGCGAGAAGTGTAGAGAAAAAAGAAGAAGTGAAGGCTTAATTATAGAGGAAGCTAAAAAACTCCTTAGCTCTTCAGAAGATAGTCTCATTTTATCACTTGAAAAGCTGATTGAAGAGAACAAGAATTTACGACGAGAACTCAATAGATATAAGGCTGAATCAGCTTTAAAAGAGCTAGAAAAAAACGTAGATAGCGGCAACTATGTTTATTCTACAGACTATGATTTAGACCCTATTATTGAAAGAGCATGTTCATTAAACAAAAAGCTTTTTATTCTTAAAAAAGGAGATAAAAAAACCTTCCTCTTTGTTGGCAAAAAGGAAGATTTTAACGCTCTTAAAGAGAAGATATCTCTTAAAGGTGGTGGCAGAGAGCCACTCTTTAGAGGAACACTTGAGTGTGATGAGTCACTTGCACTAGGCGAGGCAAGAGAGCTACTTTTGTAGTGCTCTCTTTGCTCTTTCTATAACTAAGTTAGTGCGCTTAATAGCGTCCCCTATATAGCCATCTGCATTTAGGAAGTATTCTATTTCGTCCTTATTTAGGTACTTTAGAATCTTCTTGTTGTTCTCTAGCTCTTCTTTTAATGGATTTTTTTCACCTTCTTGAACAAGAGTCCACGCTTTAAGACTTTCCTTTCTTATCTCCTCATGCATCTCTTGTCTGTCAGCACCTCTTTTGCCCAATTCCATTAATAGTCTCTCTGTAGATGCAAAAACGCCGTAATTATCTAATAGCCTTTTTGTTGCTGTAGGGTGGATAGACATCTTTTCAATGATTTTTATCTCACTCAAGAGCATTTCATCTAAGGCTAAGAAGGCCTCTGGAATGAAGATTCTGCGATTAGCACTATCATCAAGGCTACGCTCTAAGAAAGTAGAAGAGCTATTGATCCATGCAGGTTGGTATGCTGCTTCTACAATACGGCTCAAAGAACATATTTTTTCACTAATGATAGGGTTACGCTTAAAAGGCATTGCAGAAGAACCTACTTGCTTTGATGAGAATGGTTCAGAGAACTCCCCGATAGGAGGAGATTGCAAAACTCTAAAATCTTGGCTGAATTTATTAAGAGTACAAGCGATTTTAGAGAGGGTTTCAATAATCCTTAGATCTTGCTTTCTTGAATAGATTTGCGTAGCTGCATCAAAGCTTGAGAGACCAAGTTCATCCATTACTAGCTTTTCTAACTCTATTGAATCTATGCTACTTCCGCTTGTGAGGGTAGAGTAGGAAGCAGAGGTTCCGACAGCACCCTTCATGCCCTTTCCCTTAATACGATTTATCATCAAGACTAAGTCTTCTCTATCATCAAGCAAATCCTGAAGAGTCTGACTTAGTCTGTAGCCAATTGTGGTAATTTCAGCAGGCTGAATATGTGTAAAAGCCATAGTGAGAGTTTCTCTCTCTTCTTCGGCTCTCTTTATAAAACCCTCAATTAGAGTATCGAGTCTAGTAAGAACTAGCGTTAAGGCCTCTTTAAAGCGTATAGCGTCAGCATTATCTAAAGCATCCATGCTCGTTGCTCCAAGATGGATAATGCTTCCACCATTTGGGCATTCTTCTGCGTATGTCTTTATTTCAGCCATCAAGTCATGATGTATTGTGTTCTCTATCTCTGTTGCTCTATCGATATTAATTTCGTTTTGATGTTCAATAAGCTCTCTCAGTTGTTCATCTGTTACAAGACCTATCTTATTCTCTGCTCTTGCAAGAGCAACCCACACTCTTCTGAGAAGCTCTCTTTTATGCTTCTCAGAAAAGATCGTCTTCATTTCGTCGCTTGAATAGCGCCAAGTAAATGGGGAGATATAACAAGAGTGATCGTAAATCATTAGTTGTTCCTTATAATGAGTTGATCTCTCTCTGGGCCAACAGAGATTAGAGTGATGTGAGCATTTACTAGCTTTTCTAACTCAAGAATGTAAGACCTACATTTTTCAGGAAGACTTTCCCAAGTTCTGCACTTTGTTGTATCTTCCATCCATCCTTCAAACTCTTTGTAGATAGGCTTAGCCTTTTCCTGTAGTCTTGTTTCTGGAAGATTTGAATAGTATTCGCCTTCAATCATATAGCCAGTACATACTTTAATAGTCTTGAAGCTATCGAGAACGTCTATCTTTGTTAAGCAAATATCTGTTACGCCATTCATATAGACAGCATAGTCTGTGGCTACAGCATCAAACCATCCACAGCGACGAGGACGTCCTGTTGTAACACCATATTCGCCTCCAATAGTTCTAAGCTTCTCGCCATCCTCGTCAAAGAGTTCTGTCATATATGGACCACCGCCAACACTTGTGGAATATGCTTTAGCAACGCCATATACCTTCTCTATAGCTCTAGGAGGGATTCCTGCACCGTTACAAGCTCCACTTGATGTTGGGTTAGAGGATGTTGAGTATGGGTAGATACCCCAGTCATTATCTCTCATAATACCGAGCTGGCCTTCAAGTAAGATGTTTTTATTACTCTCTACAGCTTCTCTAACAACTGGAACTGTATCGATAATCTTAAGGCCAAATTCATTCTTCCATTCTCTGCATTTCTCAAGGAGTTCTTCTAGTGTATATGTCTTTAAGCCATAGTACTCAAGCTCTCTGTTTTTCTTTGGAAGGATTGCACTAAGTCTTTTAGTGAGGGTATTTTCATCAAGAAGATCACAAGCACGGATTCCAGCGCGTGCAGCTTTATCTTGATAGCATGGGCCAATACCACGCTTTGTAGTACCGATTTTTTCGCTATCGCTTCTCTTGGTCTCTTCAGCGCCGTCTAAAGCCATGTGATAAGGGAGGATAATATGGGCTCTTTCATCAATAAAAAGGTTATCGAGCTTGCGGCCGATTTTTTTCTCGATGTCTTCTTTTTCAGAGTGCATTCTATCGAAGTTTACAACTGTACCTGCACCTACGATATTCATTGTCTCTTCATTAAAAATACCTGAAGGTAGAATATGAAGGCCAAACTTGCCATACTCATTAACAACAGTATGACCTGCGTTATCACCTCCTTGATATCTAATGACTATATCTGCCGTCTGGGCAAGATAATCAACGACTCGTCCTTTTCCTTCATCTCCCCATTGCAGTCCTACAACACAACTAACTGACATACTTCACCTCTTACTATTTATTAACTGGAAACATCTCTGCGATATAAGGAAGAGTTCTATATTCTTCTTTATAATCCAAACCATATCCGACAACCCAAACATCTGGGATATCAAAACCCTTGTATTGAATAGAAACCTCAACTTCGTGTCTATCAGGTTTATCTAAGAAGACAGCTTTTTCAACTGAAAGTGGATTACGCGCTTCAAAGTTCTTTGTTAGATAATCTAGTGTGTGGCCACTATCAAGGATATCTTCAACAATAAGAACATGCTTGTCTGTAATACTTTCTCTTGTATCCATCAAGAAACGAACTTCGCCTCTTTTATCGCCACCACGGCCATAACTAGAGATAGCAATAAAGTCGATAATGTGAGGTACTGTGATTTTTCTTGCCAAATCAGAAAGAAAAAAGATAGAGCCCTTTAGGACTCCAACGATAACTAGTGGTTCTTCAATATCTTTGTATTTTTCGTTTATCTCGTCTGCGATAGTCTGGACTTTGGCCTGGATTTTATCTTCGCTTATGAGAATACGAACCAAATCTTTTGCAAGTTTTTCCATTGTTCTTGCCTCCGACTTTACTAAACTTTATAGGAAAAGTGAAAAACATGGAATTATGTTATACAAATATTCTAATAATTTTCACATTGGTAGACATAAAAGTAACTTGACTTGACCCAGATAAGAATAAACTTTACCCTTTTAACTCTGAGGAAACTAGATGAATGAAATAAATGTGATTTCCCTCCTTCTACGTTCTCGTTTCTTTGAGAGAAAGATAGAGGAGGAGTTTAAAAAGGGAAATCTATATGGAACAACACACCTTTCAATAGGCCAGGAGGCTTCACATACAGGACTATGTCTTGCACTTGATGAGGGTGATTGGTTTGTTCCGACTCATCGCTGTCATGGTTTTAACATAGCATCTGGCTCTAATATGGAGGCTATGTTTGCGGAAATGCTAGGCTCTAAGAATGGGCTCTGTAAGGGACTTGGCGGAAGCATGCATATGACAGATGTAGAGAGGTATAACCTCGGTTCCTCTGCTGTTGTTGGCTCTGGTATCCCTCTTGCTGGCGGGGCTGCTTTTGCTCTTAAGAGACAAAATAAAGATAATATTGCCGTAGCAATTTTAGGTGATGGAGCTTCAAGTAGGGGAAGCCTACATGAGATGATGAATCTCTCATCTGTTTGGCATCTTCCTCTTCTTTATTATATGGAAAATAACCACTATGGAATGTCTGCATCATCCTCAAGAATGATTTCAACTTCTTCAATTGCATCTCGCTCTATTGGGTATGGAATAGAGTATGAGACAGTAGATGGTAATGATTTTGATGCAGTTTATAGCGCTGTTAAAAGGGCAAGAGAGTACATTCTAAAAAATAAGAAGCCTTATTTTATTGAGAGCAACACTTATCGTCTGTGTGGTCACAGTAAATCAGATAAAAGACTCTATAGAGATAGAGAAGAAGAAAGAGAGTGGGAGAAGAAAGACCCAATAGCGCTCTACATCAAAAAACATAGCATTTCAGCAGAGACTTTTTCTCAAATTAAAGAAGAAGAGCAAAGAAGAGTAGACGATGCTTGGCTAAATGCTTGGGAAAAAAGATTCGATGTTCTTTCTAAGGAAGAAGCAGAGGAGTATGTAATCCCTCCTGCAGAAAAATTTGTCTCGAAAGATGGTGGAGAACATAAAGCTACATACAGAGAAGCTGTTAGAGAAGCGTTAGGAGAAATTCTAGAGAAGGACGAAAGAGTCTCATTTATTGGCGAAGATATTGGTTTATATGGTGGTTGCTTTTCTGTTTCTGGCGAATTATATAAGAGCTTTCCAGATAGGGTAATTGAAACTCCTGTGAGTGAAGAGGCCTTTTCTGGCTTAGCTATTGGCGCATCTTTTTTAGGTGAGAGACCAATTGTAGAGATAATGTATGGCGACTTTTTGACTCTTGCGTCAGATGCAATTATTAACCATGGAGCTAAATCCTACTTCATGTCAGCTGGTCAGTTAAAGTGTCCAGTAATATTTAGAACAGCTTGTGGTGGTGGAACTGGACATGGAGCACAACATACTCAGTCATTAGAGAGCATGTTCCTAAACGTCCCAGGATTAAAGGTTGTTGCACCTTCTTCTCCTTTAAGTGCAAAGGCACTATTGAAGGGAGCATCTTATGAAAATTGTCCCGTTTTGTTTTTAGAGCATAAGGCCCTGTATAATGAAGAAGATGTAGTAGAAGGAAGTGAATATATATTGCCACTTGGAAAGGCAATTGTAGAAGAAAGGGGAGAATCTTTACTAGTTATTGGTTACTCTCGTCCATTTAGAGTGGCAAGAAAAGCACTAGAAGGGTATGACGCTACATTTTTAGATATTGCTTCTCTTAAGCCGTTAGACGAAGAGGCAATTTGTAGTCATGGTGCAAAGTTTTCGTCCATTTTAATTGTTGAAGATACTCCTCTGCGCTACAGTGTTGCTGAAACAGTATTTAGGCTAATTAGGAGCGTTAATAGAGATGCACATATTGAGATTTGTCATGCCCCAGATATGCCGCTTGCTTTTTCAAAGACAATTGAAAGAGAGACGCTTTTGAGTGAAGCTGATATTATAAAAAAGGCTAATATTGCTTTAGGAAAAATAGATGAATGATAAAAGCTTAAACATTTTATTCACTCCAGATATACCTCAAGATTTATTTGCTTTAATGAAGAATGTTCCTGTCTATGATGTAAAGAATGAGACAACAACAGGAAAGGAGATTGTCTATCCAATACCATATAATGCCAACGAGGGTATGTGGATTACAGCTCCCGCGTTAAAAGCTGAGCGATATATCTTTCAGAAGTTAATTGAGGAAGATTATTCGGTATGGAAACCTATTTTAGATGGGGAGTACCTTTCTCTTCTTGCTTCAAAAAATGGGAAGAGATTTCTTTTTGTTTTAGTTCTAGAGAGCGAGGACGAAAAGAATGTTTGGAGAGCTTTAGAATTAAGTAACAAGTACGAGATTGTTGTTGTTCGTGATAGAATTGTAAAAGAAGAGCCATTAGTAATAGGAACAACAATAGATGAAGTTTTTGACTCTTTAAAATTCTTAACAGTTTGATTAATATAGAAAAAGCGTTATTCGCTAGGAGTTATTATGGATATAGATGTAAAGAATCTTCATCCTTTAGAAGTTAAGCTTCTTCGACATGTTTCTTTAGGTGAATCAATTACTGCAGAGAGAATTATCGAAGAATTAGGCTACAAGGTGGGACAGTGTAACCAAGCCTTCTCTTGGCTTTTGAGTAAAGGATGCTTAGAAGAGACAGGAAGAACAAAGAGCGTTATTTATGAGTTAACAGATTTAGGTCGTGACTATCAGAAAAATGGAATGCCTGTGGAGAGAATCTTTAACTATATAAAGAATACTCCTCTAACAATGCCAGAACTTGCTTCAACACTTAACTTAGAAAAAAGTGATGTTGGTTCTGCTTTTGGTCTTCTTAGCAAAGCTAAATGTGCCTCTCTTGATGAAGAGAAAAAAGCTCATGCTATTTCTGAGACGCTTCCTGAAGAGACACTCCTTCAGAGAACTATTCTCGATAAGGCTGTAAAAGAGAACAAGATAGCTGAAAGTGATCTTACTAGCAAGGAAAAAGAGGCTATTCTTCCTCTTAGCAAGAAGCGTGGTGCTCAGTCTTCTCCATTTAAGGTTGTTGAAAGAGAAGAGGTAAGCTACGTATTAACCCCAGTAGGAGAAGAGGTCAAAGAAGCACTCTTAAAGGCTAATATTACAGGTGAAGAGTTTGGTATCCTCACTCCAGAGATGATTAGTTCTGGTTCATGGAGAAATGGAACATTCAGACCATATGGTATTAATGCCCCAACATCTCGTCTTATTCCTGGTCGTCATAACCCATATGGCAACTATTTACAGTGGGTAAAAGATAAGCTTACTTCTTTAGGCTTTGAAGAATTTGATGGACCACTTGTAGAAAATGAATTCTGGAACGGTGACGCACTCTTCATGCCACAATTCCACTCAGCACGTGATATTCATGACGTTTATTACGTCAAAGATCCTGTACATTGCAAGGAAATTGAAGAACCATGGCTAGAGAGAGTAAGCAAGACTCATGAAGATGGAGGCGATACAGGTTCTCGTGGTTGGAGATATAAATTTGATCATGAGTTTACTCGCCGTCAGGTTCTTAGAAGTCAGGGAACAGTACTATCTGCTCATCAGCTAACAAAAGCTAAGGTTCCTGGAAAGTATTTTGGTATTGTTCGTTGCTTCCGTTATGACCAGGTTGATGCTACTCATGGAGCTGACTTCTATCAGACAGAGGGTATTGTCTTAGGTAAGGATGTAAACTTACGCAATCTTCTTGGACTCTTAAAAATGTTTGCCGAAGAGATTGCCGGAGCTGAAGAAGTTAAGTATGTTCCTGGCTACTTCCCATTCACAGAACCAAGTATTGAAGTACATATTAAGCACCCAGTTTTAGGCTGGTTTGAGCTTGGAGGAGCAGGAATCTTCCGTCCTGAAGTTACAAAGAGTCTTGGTGTTGATGTTCCAGTTCTTGCTTGGGGTCTTGGTATTGATAGAATGGCTCTTATGCACTTAGGTCTTAATGACTTAAGAGAATTATTTACTCCAAATATTGACGCAGTAAGAACAAGGAGGGGAAACTAATGCCTAAGATTGATGCTCCAGAGAAGTTATTCTTCTCACTTCTTGGTAAAGAATTAACAGATGACGAGCTATGTGATATTTTCCCTGTTGCAAAAGCAGAATTAGATGGTCACGACAGAGAACATGGAGTTATAAAAATTGAACTTAACGACACAAACCGTCCTGATTTATGGTCACCTGCAGGGGTCGCTAGAGCACTTAAAACATACTCAACTGGAGAGATTCCTTACTATGATTTCTTCTCAACAAAAGATGAGGAGAAGCCTAGTGATGGCAGAATGATTATTGACGACGAATCCGCTAAAGGCATTAGAGATTTCTCTATTGGCTTTGGTTGTAGAGGAGTAACTGTTGATGATGATTTACTCACTAATCTTATCCAGAGTCAGGAAAAGCTTTGCTTTAACTTTGGTCGAAAGCGTAAGACTATCGCAATGGGTATATATCGCTCTGAACTCATTAATTATCCAGTTCACTATGCTGCGGTAGACCCAGATAAGACGAAGTTTGTTCCACTTGGAATGACAGAAGAACTCTCTCTTAGGGAGATATGCAGTAAGCATCCGAAGGGAAAGGAATATGGCTATATAGTATCTTCTTTTGATAAGTTCCCATATCTTTATGATGATAAAGGGGAGACACTGTCATTTCCTCCTGTAATCAACTCTGCTCGTATTGGTGCTGTTGAAATTGGGGATAGTGATTTCTTTATAGAAGTATCTGGTCCAATTCTTGATGACTTATTGCTTGCAGTAAATATTCTTGCGTGTGACTTATCTGACCTTGGTTTTGAAATTCTTCCTGTTAAGGTAAGATTTAATCAAGATACTCGCTACGGCAGAGAGATAACTGTTCCTTATTACTTCCAAGAGCCACAGAGAGCTTCTATTACTAACATTAGCAAGAAGCTAGGCTTAGAGCTTACTGGCTCAGATTGTATTGATGCATTGAAGAGAATGGGCGTTTATGCAATTTGTGATGACGACTATGTCTATATTGAGTGTCCTGAGTATCGAAATGATTTCTTACATGAAGTCGATGTCGCTGAAGATGTAATGATTGGATATGGTTTGAAGAACTTTACACCTGTTATGCCTTCAGACTTCACTGTTGGAAGATTAAGTGCCGTTGAAGAATTTTCACGTAAGGTAAAAGATATCATGGTAGGCTTAGGCTTCCAGGAAATGATGTATAACTATCTAGGCTCTAGAAAAGAATATATCGATAACATGCATGTAAGCGATGATAGTGCCGTATTTATTGCTAACCCAATGAGCGAAAACTATGAAGTCATTAGGCCAAGCATTCTTCCTTGCTTGTTAGAGAGCGAGAGTGTCTCTGGTCATGCTGTTTATCCTCATCTTATTTTTGAATGTGGAAAGGTAACAGTTAAAGACAGTAGTGATAACAGTGGTACACATACAGCAAA
>DHMZ01000130.1 GCA_002406055.1 Spirochaetales bacterium UBA4629 | reverse complement strand
ACATTGCTCGATAAAAGAGATAATAACGTGTCTGCAATCATCTACACTCAGCAGATAAGCCGTCAGTTCAAACTCGACATTGACCGTCATAACGCTCAATATGTACCGATTGATGTTGAAACATTCCGTTTATCACATGACCGCTTCCTTTGTATAGACGATGATGTATATCACATAGGAGCATCCATAAAGGACTTGGGCAAGAAGTGGTTTGGCTTCTCAAAGATGGAGATACTTACACCAGACGAATTGGTGGAAAGAATCAACAAAGGTTAATCTGTAGTTCGGTGTATATTGTATGAAAGAACATAGCCAATAAATATCTATTGTTCTTTGGCTCAAAATAGAACACTTAAAAACAAAAGTGGAATGAAAAAATATAGAAAATTTATAAGTAAGAAATTTGTAATAGTACTTAGTCTTTTGTGCTATTTAATAGCTTGTGTATTTACGCCATTCTACTATGCTAACATGCCAGCCGAAGATTATCTCTTTGGGAGTTTGTTTTGCCTACTTTGGGGATGGGCAGGAATACTCTTTCATGAAGGATTTTTGAAAGTCTACTTCTTGGCATGGTATTCTAATATAACATACGTTTTTGCGATTAGGTCTTTGATAAAAGATAAGTATAAGTGTTTCTTAACATTGAATTCTATTACATTTGGATTGAGTCTCTTGTTTGCTTTTTGCCCAGAGGTTAAAATAGACGAATCTGGTCATACACAAAAGATTACTATGGCAGCAGGCTACTACCTGTGGGTTGGAAGTTTCTTTGTATTATTAATTGGTGGATTATATGTCCTGTTTGTACAAAATAGGAAAGGGGATAAAAGGCTGATGAATGATGGACGGATGAAAAGTAAGCAGCAAATATTCTTTCTGACAAAATCAGATATAGTCAAGATGATGTCTATGGTTGAAATAAGAATTCCAATAGAATATACCCTGCTGGGGGCATTTAAACAGGAGGCGATAAGAAGAGAAAACACCATATCAAATTTTTCTAAACTTGGTCATACAGGCTGTGCCAATTGGATTTCTTTGGATAATAGATACATGGTGCTCCCCTTAAATAATGAGGTGAAGTATAGAATTGTGAAACAAAGAAATGGCTCTTTTCATTACATCGTAGATCTTGTATCTAATCCTACAGGTGTTGAGTTAAGTACTGGAGGAATATACGACAATGCAGAACATGTTTTAATAGCAGGTCGTGTTGCTGTCTTTACTGATAGCTCAATCGAAGCCATGCAAATCTATAAAGAAATATTAAGAGCTATGAATAAATGTTTTACCAAGAAAAATAACATCTTTGTATCTCAAGAGGTGTTATCTTTATTGGAAGATGGATGGCGATTAACATGTAATTATAATGCGCCTTGTGAAAATGATTTCAAATAGTATATGTTGCAAATTTCAACTTTGCTATAAATAAACTTCGGAAGGAGAAATATGAATTCACTATGTTTATGTGTAAAAGAATAAAATTTTGGCTTTGCAAACTTCTCTATTCCCATAGAAAAAAGTCTTGTTGCATTTCCTTTTCATCGAAAGGTTTCAAGGTGATAACTCTCAATCGGATTTTTGAGGGATGCCAAGTAGAAGACAAACCAATTTTCTTTCTTCCTGCTACAGCATCCGAGGAAGAATTGGTCAATGCGATATTTTCCTGTTTGGATAAAAGTAGTATGGTCATACGAACTTCAATAAATTCCACATCCGCTTATCTGAAGTTAATTAAAGAACGTTCGTTGAAAAGTTACTATCAACAATCCGTGGCTTGCATAGTAAAGTTGAATGTTCAAACAGGCATAATTCATTTAGAACTTTGGCAACAAGCTGATGATGGTAGAGGAATGACTCCTTGTCATGAACAGAGCCTTATGGCATTTGATGTAAAAGGCAATAGTCAACTTCTCGCCAAGTATGTCATGGAAATCTTAAGTGAAAGATTAGCTTTGAAAAAGGATAAAGAAGCTATGGAATAAACAATAAAAATTGTAGAATGAGAATAAACAAATGAAACAGATTAAATTAGCTTTTATACTTTTAACAATAATGATAGTTCTTGGTAATTTGTACCTTTGAAAACCATACAACTACCACTAAGATGTGTCTCGAAGATTTGGACATGAATGTTCAAGACACACTAAGAAATCTGCCTGTTGATTCTTTTGGCTGTCATCCTGATTTGATAGACATAACAGGACATTATAAATTGATAATAAAAGAATTTGGTCCGTGGTGTTATGCGCAAAAACTAACAAACATAGAAACAGGAAAATATTATTGGTTCGATTATAGTACTCCACGACCTATTCTTGTTACAGCCAAAGAAATAATATTTCCTACAAAATATAATTTAATAAATAGAAGTAGAAGGGTGGAATTAACGGACACGTTTAACATCATAGATAATCAATTAGAGGCAAAACCGTAATGCACCTGCTTGAAATTTAGTTCTTTTAGTTACCTTGTTTCTTGTTACTATTAATTCAAGTAATTATGAACATAGGCACACATTTTAGCGGACAACCGATGTATGGGCAGCTAATAGATTTGCTCCGCAAGGGGTATTCCA
>DHMZ01000051.1:11593-12722 GCA_002406055.1 Spirochaetales bacterium UBA4629 | reverse complement strand
GATAACTTCATTCTTTCTTTAATGGAGAAGATGGATCTTCCTCAAGATATTATTGATAAAAGAAAAGAAATACTATCAGACTGCTTTCCTTTACTAAAGGCTAACAACTAACTTTGCGTCTAGTATTTCTCTTACAAGGGGGTTGTGAGTTACAACGATTGTTGTTTTATTTTTCACAACCCTCTTTATTAATCTAGATGTTGTAATAATTGTTTCTTCATCCATAGCGCTAAATGGTTCATCTAAGAGATAAAGAGATGAAGGAACAAGAAGAAAGCGACAAATGCTAACTCTCCTCTTCATTCCCCCTGAAAGTGTATTGACAATACTCTTCTCTTCTCCTTTTAGACCTACTTCATTTAAGTATTCTTTGGCCTTTTCTACATCATCAGTAACAAGAAGCAAATTCGACAGTACCGATATATTTTCAATAAGTCTATTTTCTTGAAATAGCATCGTGGCTCTTTTTTCTTTTGTCTCTATTGTCCCTTCGTAGCTTTCGTCTAAAGAAGCAATCATTCTCAATAGCGTTGTTTTTCCTGAGCCACTCTCTCCCATTATTAATGTAGTTTCATTATCTGGAAGAGAAAGAGAGAGGTTACTAAACAAAACCTTTTCACCAAAATGCTTATTAACTATATTGATTTTCATCTCATAATCCTCGCTTCTAGCTTTCCAAGAAGAAAAATAGATAACTTTTCAAAACATATTGAGAGAAGAACAATTGTAAGTGTAAGAGCAAACAAATCTGATGAGAGTAGATATACCTTCGATTCATATAGCATTGAACCTAGTGTGTTTTTAGGTAGTGCTATAACTTCTGCAGCAACACTACTCTTCCAACCTAGTCCAATTGCGTTTGATATTCCATTCTTAAGAAAGGGGAATAATTCAGGAAGAAGAATATATCTTATTCTTTTTTTCAATCCTACGCTGTAAGACGATGCCATTTCTAGTAGCTCTGAACTAGTATTTTTCAGTCCAGAAAGAATAGATGTATAAAGAAGAGGAAATGTAACTAGAAATGAAATTACAAGAGATAGGTTCTTACTCTTAACCCATAGAAGAATGAGAATAATTACAGATGCAACAGGAACAGAGCGCACTGTTTTTACTATAGGTGAAAGTA
>DHMZ01000051.1:0-11448 GCA_002406055.1 Spirochaetales bacterium UBA4629 | reverse complement strand
GTAAGAATTGAAAACCAAAACTCTGTGCTCTTTATATTCTTTGCCAAAGAAGAAAGAGTTTCTAGTGGAGACGGAAGTAGCATCTCCTCTCCCACTACTAGAGAGAGGATAAACCATACAATAAGCCAAAAGAGAAAAGCAAATAATGTGTAGTATTTTCTATTCTTAATAGTAGAATTCTTCACCAGGAATAGAGCCACCTACACTCTTTGGATTTTCATTATATAAAGCATCCAAGTAAATTGAGAGACTCTTTTTCATCTCTTCTCCTGTCCAAACAACGATATTACATTTATCGATTGCCTTCTTAGCAACTTGTGCTTTGATTATGTCATTCTTCTCAATAAGGAGAGAGGCTTCATCTATATTACTATTTACCCAAGTTGCACTTTTCTTATACTCAGAGAGGAAAGAATCTACAGCGCTCTTGTTATTTTCAAGGAATGATGTAGTTACAACAGTACAACCTGTAATGAGCGGAACTCCCGTTAAATCTTTCCATAACTCATTTAAGTCAGCACACAGATATAAGTTATCATTTTGCATTAAGGCAGCTGTAGCAAATGGTTGAGGAAGCAGAGCTAAAGCATTCTTATCGTTCTTGAGAGCAACAACACACTCACTGTGTTCACTCTTCCACTCGATATAACAATCCTTTCCATCCTCTAGATTATAGCCCTTTAGGATAGCCTCTAAAGCATATTGTGGCGTTGAACCCTTACCCGCTGAATATATTGTCTTTCCTTTAATATCTTCTACGCTATTAATGGAGAGACTTTTATCTCCTACAAGATACAAAACACCCAATGTATTAACAGCAATAACCTTTATTTTACCAGTATTATTATAAAGAACAGATGCCAAATTAGCAGGAATTGATGCTATATCAACATCATTCTTAGCTATAAGAGGAACTATCATATCTGGAGCACTTTCGATAGTAAACTCATAACTATTGCTAAGCACGTCTGGAGTTATAGCAGCATCCTCCATAAGTTTCACAAGCCCCATTGCAGTAGGTCCTTTAAGAGACGCTACACGAACAACCGTCTTCTCTTTGCTCTCCTCCGTAGCTGGCTGAGCAAACAAAGAAACAACTGAAATAAATAATAATAAAAGTGAAAGTATCTTTTTCATTTGAATAACCTCTATTATTCATAAGACAAAGCTTCAATTGGGTCAAGAGATGCTGCTTTAGCTGCAGGATACCAACCAAAGAAAATTCCGACAGCAGACGAAAATCCTAAAGAAAGGAGAACAGCTAAAACTGAAAAATGCAAAGACCAACCAACAGCTTGAGCAACAATGTAACTAATAAGACCTCCAAAGGCAATGCCCAAAACACCACCACAAGACGAAAGAACAAATGCCTCAACTAAGAATTGATGTCGAATAGTCTTTGGCGTTGCACCAAGGGCCTTTCTTATACCAATTTCTTTTGTTCTTTCAACAACTGTTACAAGCATAATATTCATTATTCCTATGCCTCCAACAATTAGAGAAATAGCAGCAATTGCAGATAAAAATGTCGTCAAATAACCAGTAACATTATTTGCCATATCGACAAATTCTTGTGCTGAAGAAACATCATAGTCTGATGAAGAAGATACATTAGTCATATAGCTCTCTATAGAAGAAGCAACATCTGTTGCATCAAATCCATCTTGAACTTTAAAATAGTATGATGAAACACTCCTAATACTTTTTAGTCTTTGGTCAAATGTATAATAAGGTATATATGCAATGCTATTAGTATCACCAAGTGTAGAACCAGAAGTATCTGCTAAAACTCCTACTACCCTATACTTCTTTGATTGATTTCTAAAAATAGAAACATATGATCCAACAGCATTACCTCCTGGAAAAAGTTCCTCTGCTAAATCATAGCCTAAGACAACAACCTGACCACGCTGTAAATCATCTTCTTTATTAAAGAACTCGCCATCTAGTAATTCCATCTTTTGCATATCAAAGTAGGATGAAGTTACACCATAAATCTGGCTAGATGTTGTCTCTTGCATATATCTAAGAATTGCACTAGTTTGAGCCACAACGGCTACATCATCAACGCCAATAACTTCATCAGAGATTGTGTAACCTAAACTCTCTGTATAAACAGAGTTATTTGAAAAGGTAGAAAGAGTAACAATATCCATTCCACCTAAGTCCATTTGGTCTGTAATGGATGCTTTAACACTCTCGCCAAGATTCATTATCGTTACAACAGAACCAACACCTATTACTATGCCAAGAAGAGAAAGAAAGGTCCTCATCTTACTTGTTAGCATACTGTTGATAGCAAGTTTAAAATTCTCCAAAAACATCTCTTTCCTCTATCTTTCCATCTTTCAAATAAACTTGTCTTGAACACTGCAGACCAAGTTTTCTGTCATGTGTAACAAATACTATCGTTCGTCCTTCCTCATTTAACTCCTGAAATAACCCCATTACTTCACGCCCAGTTTTACTATCTAGAGCACCAGTAGGTTCATCAGCAAGAAGAATATCTGGATCATTAACAAGAGCACGAGCTATAGCAACACGTTGCTTTTGTCCTCCTGAGAGTTCACTAGGCAGATGCTTCATTCTATCTTTTAGCCCAACCTTCTCTAGCATTGCTTCAGCTCTCTCTCTTCTTTCTTTATGAGGGACCATGCTATAGACCATAGGAGTCATTACATTGTCTAGTGCATTTAGTTTTCCAAGAAGGTTAAATTGCTGAAAGACAAAGCCAATCTTTTGGTTTCTCAAAAAAGCTAGTTCTGCTTCATCCATTCCATTTGTGAGCTCACCACCAATTGATATATAGCCACTAGTAGGGGTATCCAAACAGCCTATTAGATTCATCATTGTAGACTTACCACTGCCACTGGGACCCATTATTGCAGTAAAGGAACCTCGTTCAATATCCAAAGAAACATCATCCAACGCTTTTACTAAAAAGTCTCCGACAAGATAGTATCGTCTTACATTACGTAATTCTATGACAGAGTCACTCATCACATGCCGCCTCCCATCATGCCGCCTCCCATCATGCCACCTCCTATCATGCCACCAAAGAAGCCAGAAGATGAGGTTGGCTCATAGGTAATTGTCTCACCCTCGCTTAAGCCAGAAATAACCTGGCTATCACCCTCTCCAAGGTATTGAACAGTAACATTTCTCTTTTCAGTTGTGCCATCTTCTTTCTTAACCTGAACAGTTGTTGTGCCACCACGCTCTGTCTTAACAGCACTAGAAGGAATAAGAAGCATTTCAACATCTTCTTCAAGAGCAATGTTTCCAGTAAACGTGAATCCTGGTCGTAAACCTTCAGGAGGATTGTCTATTGTAAGCTCAACCTCAACAACACCAATACCTTGAGATGTATACTCTCCTTCCATAGGAATGTATGAAACATATGCTTCTACAGATTGCCCAGGAAGAGAATCAAATGTTAAATATGCCTTTTGTCCAAGCTCTATATACTGCATATCGATTTCATCGATTTCAACTGTTGTTTTAAGCTTACTTACATCGATAATAGTTACAGCACTTGATCCAGCTTCAAAGTAATCATTAACAGAAACCCCTACTTTAGAAACAACACCGTCAAAGTTAGCGGTAAGTGTTGTATAATCAAGAAGGTTTTCGTAGTAGTCTTTTCTCATTTCTAAGAGTTCAAGAGTCTTTTGTGCCCCGCTGATTTTAGCCTCTTCAATTTGGTTATTTAAATCCTGAAGATTCATTTTTTGCTGTGTATCATCAATAGTTGCAAGTATCTGCCCCTCTTTTACACTATCGCCTTCTTTAACAAAAACACCAGTAACAGCACCAGTTGATCTAAACTTTGCTTCAAGCTTATCATTTGCTTCAACGTAACCTGAGACATCAATTTCCTTAGTATACTTTGACTTAGCTACTACATAATCAATATTTCTATTTGCATTCTGAAGTGATTTTATAGTCTCTTCGCTCTGTTTTTTCATCTTTAAAAACCAAATTAATACAAGAGAAACTATTAAGATGACAACAATCCAACCAATTAAGCTCTTTATTCTTTTCTTTCTTTTTCTCGCAGCTTGAGCCGCTCTTAGCTTTTTTTCTTGTCTCTCACTCTCTGTTAAATTTTCATTGTTATTAGCCATTGTTTACCTCATCTTATAATGCAAAAATCTTTAAATCTCGTTCAATCGATAAGCCTTCTAGAAGAAGAATATCCCAATCTATCAAAGCATTCTCATAGTTTAAGATAGCACTATCTAAATCATCTTGCGTTGCTAAGCCTAATTTAAATAGCTCCTCTTCGTTTTCCTTTACGCTTTCTAAGTATTCTAAGTTAGCCTTGCTACTAGCTTTACTATTATTCCAATCCAGTATCTTTAGCGTATAAGCTTGAACATTTTCATTATAGGAAGATAAAGCACTTAAATAATCATTGTTAGAGCTTTGTGCTTTGTATAATGACGATTTTACACTAGTAGACGAACCAGTATCATTTTTCCACGAGCCAGAGATAGTTAGGCTTGGCGTTGTTTCCCCATCCTTTGTAATACTTACACTAGGAGATAGAGAAACATTCCAATTTTTTGCACTATATCTAGCAGAAGCAGAAACATTTACAGTTGTATTAGATGTTACACCCACGCCAAGAGATGTTGTTAGAAGAGAAGGATTCTCTTCAGCTACTGCTTTATTATAACTATCTTCATCTTTTTCTGCATTTAATGAAGTGATTAGAACTTCAGTATTACCACCATTATATGTAATAAGCTCCAAGTTTGGTTCATCAATGCTATCTAAACCATCCCAGTCAAGACCAGAAATAGTCTTATAAGAGACAAGAAGGTTGTTATATTGCTCTTTTGTTGATTCGAGTGTTGCCTCCTTTTGTGCAAGAAGGTTTTTGGCACTGATATATACACTAGAGGAAGATGAATATGTAGCTAAAGTCTCAATCTTCTCTACATTCTTCTTTTGTTTATTATAATCATTTTCAAGTGTTTTTATTTGCTTCTCCATACTGAGAATAGAGGAGATAGTACTGATTACACTTTTCTCAAAATTCAACTCAGCTTTTTTGTAAGTCAAATCTGTACTATACTTTGTTATTGTATAAGTTAAATCCTTTGAATGGTTAGAGTTATATGGAGAAAAATCAAAACTATGAGATGCGCCAATTTCACCGCTTAAACTTGTAGCTTTACCATCATAGCGAGCACCAAGGTTTCCTGAAGTAGTAATTGTTGTATTACCATCGTTTGGTAGCGTTACAGAAACTGTTGGGTTAATAGTTATACCTTTTTCTGTTGCTTCTAAAGGGTTAGAGTTACCTGATGAATCTAAATTAGCTAAAGGATCTACAGTAATATCCACTTTGATAGATGTTTTATCATCTTCCTCTAAATCTGAAACAGTTAATAGTCCACTTTGGTATGATAAAACTATATTCTGGAAAGATGGACTATTTTCCTTTGAGCTTGTAAGTATTTCATCTAAACTTACTGCATTAAGATTTGTAAAAACAAATAGAACTAAAAAAAATGCTGTAATTAATTTTATCTTTTTCATCAAGGATAATTATTAATATTTTCCTTTTTACGTAAACAGAAAAGGAACTTTATACAGAAAAACTACACTAAAATTAAAAAATGGGAGAACTTTTCTCCCATAATCTACTTCAATTCTTCACTAAGAAAGCTGGTCGAATAAAGGTAAAGCCATCTACTTTAAATTCTTTTTTCGGAAACAAGACAGGCTTTGTTATAGCAACTGGTCCATTAGTAGTAAGAACATATGTATCTTCACTCTTTGTTCCTGTAATAGAAGGATTCCAACAGAAAGCCTGATTAGGCTCTATTAGTCCAGGAGTGTTAAAGTCAACACGATAGTCACGTCCTTGATAGCCAATTGGACCTCCCTGATGATGTTTATCGAACTCATCTTTATAGCCAAGTTCTTCGTATTTTGCTCTACCTTTTTCAAGAGCACTTACAAATGTGTTACCTGGTAAAGAAGAGGCAATATATGTGCAATCTATTATCTGATTATCCTCATATTGCTTCAATATATCTTCAGTCGGAGAAGATAAGTAGACATAACGAGTGAGACAAACAACAAGACCATTGCGTCTAAAATTACCACCAATTTGAACTCTATTTTCTACTCTCTTATTTGTTGGAAGAGGATGCCTGAATAGAGAGATTCTCTCATCAGCAGCAACCATGCAAGAAAGAATCTCAAGCCCTTTCTTCTCCATATTATCGATAATAAGACCAGCTATTTCATATTCGCTTATACCCTTTTCGACCATTGCGCCACTCTCTTCCATAGCCCAAGATGCATCTGTACCGAGCTCAATGTAACGTTCAACTTCTTCTTCTGTTAAGCTGAATCTAAGCTTTTGAATTGCCTTTTGCGCATTTGAGGTGTCGTACCCTATGTTTAAAGATGGAACAAGAGAAGAAAGAGTCTTAGTTTCAAAAGTTGTGTCATGCCATACGCCATACAAAACAGTAAAGCCCAACTCCTCTAACTTTTCTTCTTTTATCATCCTAGGAGCCTCAATGTTATTAGTAATTGCATACAACTTAGTTGGAGTAATCAATAGTCCACAGTTTCCTGTTGCTCCCATACCTACATAGTTTCTTCCTCCACATGTAAGCCAAGCAAAGTTATCTTGTCCTTTAAGATAGATAGCATCATAGCCATCATTTTTCATTAAAGCTCTTAGTCTTTTAAGTTTTATTTCTAATTCCTTTTTCATTTACTTTTTTCCCCTTCTTTATCTTTCTTTATATTATTAACCAATGAATAAACAATTAAGACTACAGAGACAACTAAGAAAACACAACTAATTGGATGTGTAATGAATGTAGTCCAACTGTTATTTGAAAGGATTAATGCTCTATTTAAGTTCGATTCTGCTATTGGACCAAGTACTATTCCTAATACTAAAGGCGCACCAGGATAGCCAAACTTTTTCATACCAAAACCAATTACACCAAATATAATTGCAATTAAGACATCAAAAAGGTTATTGGCATTAGAATATGCTCCAACTATACAGAAAGCTGCAATTAAAGGCAGTAACAGAGTCTGAGGAATCTTCAATATATATGGAGAAACCTTAGCACAGCCTAAGCCCACAATAAGCATTATGAACTGAATTACAATCATTCCTGCCAAAATTGCATAAACGATTGTTATGCCTTCTGGTTCAACAAAGAGTTGAGGCCCTGGCTTTACTCCAATAAGAGTCAATGCGCCAAGCATAACAGAAGTAACTGTGTCTCCTGGAACACCTAAGCATAGCATAGGAATTAATGCGCCTCCTGTTGTTCCATTGTTTGATGACTCAGGAGCTGCAATTCCTTCTGGAATACCTGTACCAAAATCATCTGGATGCTTGCTAATTCTCTTTACAACTTGATAAGCTAAGAAACAAGAAATAGCTCCACCTGTACCAGGAATAATGCCGATAAATACTCCAATGAAACCACCAATAATTGCTGAAAGCAGTAAAGCTTTAAAGTCTGAAGATGTTGGAACAACTCTGCCAAGCTTCTGATTAGCAGCGCTACCTTCTCTTTCGCCTCCCTTCTGAACGACTGTTAAGACCTCACTAAGAGCAAAAACACCAATAAGAACAGGAAGAAGCTGAAGGCCTCTCATTAACTTATAGTTTCCAAAAGTAAAGCGATCTATACCTGCAACAGAATCAACTCCAACTGTTGAGATAAGGAGTCCAACAAATCCAGAAATAAGCCCCTTTATTACACTCTTATTTGTACTAGCCATAATGGCTAAACCGAATAGAGACAAAGAGAAGAAATCAGGGGAAGTAAAAGAAAGTGCTACCTTTGCAAGTTGAGGGGCAATTAGTGCAAGACAAATAGAGGAGATTAAACCACCAATAAACGAAGAAACAGTCGAGATTCCAAGTGCTCGTCCTGCTTCGCCCTTCTGGTTCATAGGATATCCATCCAGAAGTGTTGCTGTTGCGCTAGGGGTGCCTGGAGTATTTAGGAGTATTGCTGCAATAGAACCTCCATACATACTGCCACAAAATAGACCACAAAGTAAAACTAAAGCAGCGGAAGCATCTAAACGATAAACAAGAGGGAGGAGGAGAATTATTCCTGTTGAACCGCTTAGTCCTGGAAGAGCCCCAACTATAATACCAACAGTTGTACCAAATACAGCCATCAATAGATTAAAAGGCATGAAAACATTAGCAAAACCACTCATTAAATGTGCAAACATTTTTCCCTCCTAACCTAATATTCCTCTTGGAAGAATAACCAAGAAGACTTTTGTGAATAGAAAATAAACAGCAATAGAGAAAATAAGGGCAATTACTGCTCCTTTTAGCTTTCTCTTATATCCAAAAAGAATGAACGATGCAAAAAGATATATTGGTGTTGTAATTAAGAAGCCAACTGGCTTAAGCAAATAATAATAAAGCAGTGTTAAAGCCAACATTATTAATGCACGCAATAAATATTTTTTATTAATAGAACTAAAATCAATAAGAGGAATTCCCTTACATTCTATTACTGTAACAACAAGCTGTATAAGGCCTAGCACAAAGAGAACTGCACATATTACCTTTGGATAATCTCCTGGGCCTATTCCTCTACTAGATTGTGGCATATTACTAGCGTTAATGAAGAGAATAATACTCACCACAATAACAATAAGGGAAATCCAAAAGTCAGCTGCTTTTTTTGTATCCTTCATTCTTTTCTCCTGTAAATCTAAATAAAGGCCGGGATTTTGCCCCCGGCCAACAACAGTAGCTATATTCTACTTAAGGGTCTTTGCAAGTTCAGCGAATCTAGCATCTTCACTCTTCATGAATGCTGTTGCTTCAGCTGGGTTCTTATATGTAACCTCAACACTTAAACTTGTCATTTTGTCGATAAATGTTGTGTCTTCGCAGCAAGACTTGATGATAGCAGCAAGCTTTTCAACAATTTGCTCTGGAGTATCTTTTGGAACAACAACAGTTCTCCACTGAGGAAGTACACAATCTACACCCTCTTCCTTAGCTGTTGGAACTTCTGGGAAAGATGAATATCTGTTTTCAGAGAATACAGCAAGAATTCTGAGCTGTCCGTTTTCAACGTTTGTAATTCCTTCTGGAGCATTAGCCATAACACAATCAACTTCACCAGCGAGGAGACCTGTAATAGCTGGACCACCACCTGAATAAGGAACGTGAACCATTTCAATGCCTGTAGCCTGCTCAAAGAGTAAAGCAGCAAGGTGGTTACCACCCTGAGCACCAGCATTACCACATGTAATTGTCTTAGGGTTAGCCTTTACATCGCTGATTAAATCATTAAGTGTCTGATACTTAGAATCTGCCTTTACAACAAGATAGTTGTAAGAAGAAACTATCTGACAGACAGTTTTGAATGTATCTGCACCTGTGATAGGTGTATCTGAAAGATGTGTCTTAGCCATTGTTGCATTATTCCAATGCATAATTGCATAACCATCAGCTGGAGCATCTAAGAATTCAACAGCACCTGTGATACCAGAAGCACCTGCAACATTCTTGATAACCATTGTCTGACCATTAGCATACTTTGGAAAAACTTCAGCAAGAGCTCTAAATACAATATCTCCACCACCACCTGCAGACCAACCAACTGTTGCTTCTACAGTCTTTGATGGATAAGAACTAACTTCACTTGCACCCTGAGCAAAGAGTGAAGTAGCTACTAAAGCGATAGCTAATAAAACTACTAAAAACTTTTTCATATATTTCTCCTTTTTATTTTACTTTTACACTTTTACCAATTCTTGCACTTTCATAGATTGCTGTGATAATTTTTACAGCTTCAGATGCAGATTCTCCAGAAACCTTTGGCTCACGCTTATTTATAATTGCATCTGCTAAATCATGAAATTCTCTTTCGTGACCAAGAGTGTTAATGGACTTAGGGTCTGATGCTCCACCACCAAATTCATTTTTATTGAAGAATTCCCGTCGTATCTTCTCGTCTTCTTCAGTCTCATTCTTGAAGGACCAAACTTTAAGCGCTTCCTCTTCTAACACAACAGAACCTTCTGTGCCACTAATTTCAATTTTCTTTAAGAATCCTGGATATACACTTGTGGAGCCTTCAATAACACCAAGAGCACCATTTTCAAACTTAACTGTAGCAACTGCAGTATCTTCAACCTCAATTCGCTCATGGCTAAGAGTTGCAGTATATGCTTCAACTTCATCAACCTTTCCAACAAACCACTGTAATAAATCAATAGCATGGATAGATTGATTCATAAGAGCACCTCCGCCATCAACCTTCCAAGTGCCTCTCCAAGCACCAGAGTCATAATACTCTTGGCTTCTAAACCATTTGACCTGGGCATCAACAAGTGTTAAGCGGCCAAATCTACCTTCTTCAATAGCCTTTTTAATGAGAACTGGCGCATCATAGAATCTTGACTGGAATACACCTGTAGCAATAACGCCCATTTCTTTAGCTTTATCCAAAATCATTTTTTCTCTTTCTGGTGTTATTTCCATTGGTTTTTCAATAATAACATTCTTACCCTTTTCGATTGCTTTTAATGCTGGTTCAAGATGATAGCCAGATGGTGTTGCTATTGTGACAACTTCAATATCTGGGTTTGATAAAAAATCATCTAAATTACTATATGGTATTCCACAATTGTGGCGTGCACAAAAAGCTTCAGCCTTACCTTCAACTTGGTCAAAAGCTCCAATAAAACGACAATTATCATTGTTTTCAATAGCTCTTATATGTGTTTCAGCAATAGCGCCAAGGCCTATAATCCCAAAGCCAACCTTTCTTGACATAGCTTTCTCCTTATTGATTATATTTTGAAGGATGGTTATATATTTTGTCAATTTAATTTACAAAAGATTTTATTCTCTTACTACACAAAGAGTTATAATTAGTTATTTTGAATTATTAAAAAACTTAGTTATTTCTTATAAAATATTTTTTAACTTTTTTCTTAAAAACGCTGACAATTTCTCACTTTTTTTCGCTTAAGAAATATAGGAGAAAAAGTATGAAAAGAAATCAAATTAAGCATACTGTTAAAGACAGTCTCTTCTCATCTCTAGTTAGGTCAGGAGATTCTTTAAAGAAAATCTATCTATCTCTTCATCCAGAAGACACTACAGTTAAAGATAGTGATTTAACTCTTAAAGAGATGTCTAGTGTCTTTACTACTGGAATTTATAATGATCTATATTTTACAGTAAGAAATAAGACAATAGTATTCTTGGAGGTACAATCGACATGGTCAGATAATATTCTTCTTAGGTTTCTTCGCTATTATGCCGAAGAGTTACCAAAGATGATTGATAACTACTTAGCTCTTCAGTATAGAAGTAAGACAATAGAGAGTTTAATAGCACCTGAGTTTTTCTTACTCTATACAGGAAAGGATAAGAGAGAAGAGAAAGAGTTAGAGTTAAGT
>DHMZ01000108.1:17891-30193 GCA_002406055.1 Spirochaetales bacterium UBA4629 | reverse complement strand
TATTTTCAGTAAAAAAGAATTTAAAACGGTGTGACTTTTGCCACACCGTTCTTCATTAATTAAACTACAGCAGTTAATGCTTTAGCAAATTCGGCAGGATCCTTAGGCATAATACCTTCAGAAAGAAGAGCCTGTCCTAAAAGAACAACAGAAAGATTCTTTGTCAGTTCCTCACTCTCACTCTCTTCAATTCTCTTAACAAGATTAGCCTCAGGATTTACTTCAAGAATAGGTTTTATATCTTCCTCAAGTCCGCCCATCTGCTTCATTAGCCTCTGCATGCCAAGTGTTGGATCATTCTCATCAAGGATAACAGAAGAAGGAGCATCGCCTAAGCGAGAAGAAATAACAACCTTCTTTACTTTGTCTCCTAGAGCAGAAGCAATCTTATCTCTTAATGGGTTCTTCTTCTCATTCTCTTTCTTCTCATCTTCAGTAGAAATCTCATCTAAAGCATCAGTACGGTTAATAGCCTTAAGAGGTACAGAATCATACTCAGGAACCATGTTAATTACTAGTTCGTCGATATCTTCATCGAGTAGTAATACCTCATAGCCCTTATTCTTAAATGCCTGAACAAGAGGAGAAGAGCGTAGAATCTTCTCATCAGCACCAGCTATATAATAAATAGCCTTCTGCCCCTCTTTCATTCTTTCTTTATACTCTTTTAGAGATACCCACCCTTCTTTTTCTGAAGAATGATAACGAACAATTTCCAATAGAGTATCTCTATTTGCATAGTCAGAATACAAGCCTTCCTTAAGAGGTCTATTATACTGATTAATGAACTTTTCAAAGAGCTCTGGATTATTCTCACTAATTCTCTTAAATTCAGATAATAGCTTCTTAACTGAACCGTTACGAATTGTAGCCATGATCTTATTCTCTTGGAGAATCTCTCTTGAAACGTTAAGAGGTAAATCCTCACTATCGATAACACCACGGACAAAACGTAGGTATGTTGGTAGCAATGTCTTATCATCATCTGTAATATAGACACGCTTTACATACAGCTTTACGCCTGGCTTGTAGTCTGCGTAGTTCATATCAAAAGGAGCTTTAGCTGGGATGAAGAAGAGTGTTGTATACTCTGTAGCACCTTCAGCCTTTGTATGAATGTAGAATAAAGGATTTTCACTATCGCTATAATTGTTCTTATAGAATTCGTTATAGTCCTCTTCTTTAAGATCATTCTTATTTCTTCTCCATAAAGCAGAACAAGAGTTAATCTGTTCATTCTTATGTTCTACAGTCTTTTTGCTCTCACCCTTCTCATCTTTTTCATCTGAATAATGAACTTGATCATATTCAAGATAAATAGGATAAGCTACATGATCTGAATACTTCTTAATTAGATTCTCAAGAGTCCAACGTGTTGCATAAGTAGAATCATCATCATTGAGATACAAAGTAACTGTTGTACCCTGCTCATCTCTCTTAGCTTCCTCTATTGTGTAACTAGTTTCACCATTGCTTGACCAAAGATAAGCTTTGTCTTCGCCAGCTTTTCTAGAGAGAACTTCAACCTTTTTAGCAACCATAAATGCTGAGTAGAAGCCAACTCCAAACTGACCAATTAGATTTGAATCCTTCTTTGCTTCATCAGATAAATTAGCTAAAAACTTCTTTGTTCCTGAAGATGCAATAGTTCCAAGGTTATCGTTCAAATCTTGCTCATTCATTCCAATACCATTATCACTAATGGAAAGAGTTCTCTCTCCATCTTCTGTAAATGAAATCTGAATTTTTGGCTCAAATGAATAACCCTTTAGAGCTCCATCTGTAAGAGAAAGATACTTTAGTTTATCTATAGCATCTGAAGCATTAGATATTAATTCACGGACAAATATTTCTTTATTTGAATAAAGTGAATGGATTAATAGATGCAGAAGGTCCGCAACTTCTGTCTTAAATTTCTTACTTGCCATTCTTTTCCTCCATAATTCACAACAAAAAATAATAATAAAGATGACGGAAGGCAACATTCTTTTGTTATAATAGTGATATGGATTTCTCAAGACCTGACAATGCAAGAAAAATAAATAAGCTCAAAGTCCTTAATGCTTTGAGAAGGGGCTCTCTATCTAGAGCCGAATTATCGAGAGAATTGATTATTAATAAAGTCTCTATATCTGAGATAACAGATTCATTAATAAAGGATGGGCTAATTGAGAGTGGCGAGAAAGATATGTCAACATCTGGCCGCCCTTCAACAAAACTATCTATAAAGAAAAATGGTGGCAGAGTCTTTTCTTTCGTCTTCTCTCAATCAACTGTCACAGCTGCAGCATCAAATCTTATCGGGCAGGTGCTTCGTTTTGAAAGATTTCCAAAAGATGAAAACATGATTAACCAAATTGCTTCATTTATTAATAAAATGACAGCAGATAATCCTATTGTCTATGGAGTCACAATTGTCTCTGAAAACAAAGATGAAGTGCCTTCCTCGGCCTTTCCTTGGCCAGTCACATACTCTTCTCATGTCATAAGCCAGGCCAAAGCTGAAGAAGAATACACAAAGAGAGAAAAATGCTTATACGTTTCTTGGTCAGATAATATTGAAGCGGCATACAAAAACGAGATTCTTTTTTCCATTCCTACATTTGGCCATATGAAAGTAACAAATGGTATCACTTGTTCTTGTGGGGGTAATGGTTGCTTAAACGTAGTTGCTTCTGGCCTTGCTTTAAAGAGTAGCACAGGTATAAATCAATACAGAAAACTAACTACAGAGGAAAAAGGACTTTTAGCAATTGATGATGCAACGAAAGCACTATCATTTGCGCTAGCAGAGGCCGTTCAGGCACTAGGTGCAGAGAGCATAGTTATTACAGGCGAGCTTTCTGCTATGCCAAGCGATCTATACGCTTCGCTAAGTGACAAATTAAAAATGACACTCCCTCCAACGAGAGAAAGTGTCACAATCTATAGAGCAGAGAGAGGAGATAAAGGCGTCTTAGAGGGTGCTGGAATAATCGCACTCGATAAGTTCTTCTACTCCTCTGAAATCTTAGAAAAACTAAAAGCTATAGAGTCTAGTCCCTCATTTCTGCTGTGAGGATGAAATAAGCAGGAAGGACAAGCAAGTAAGCTAGGTAATATATAGTCCAACCTGTCAACAATGTTGAAATTCCTACAGCAAGGGCAGTTACGATAAACGTTACAGGTATAGCGATAACAATCTTTATTGGTCCCTTGTTTAAGCTACGAGCAACTGCAGCTAAGACATAGATAACAATAAGAACAACAACGATAGAAACAATCGTTATAATCAGTTGCTCTTCACTGCTCTTTTGGTTATTAGCTGATGCTTTTGAAGATGAGACAAACTCCATTTCATCATTATTATTGCTATTTTTTGTACTTTCACCTTTCTTTAATGGAGTAAAGCCATCTGTTCCTGTCTCTTTTGCGTATATTTCTTTTGCAGCATCGAGAGTGCTTGTTCCAAGGTATTCCTCAATAGTTTCTTCATCATAAATACCATCAACAAGAGCATTCTTAATGCCTTCATAACCCTCTTCTTCAAGAATTTGTCTTAAATCATCACGAAGATTGGTTTTTTCCTCTAGGTTATCTCTGAAGTCAGCAGCAAGTCTCTTTTCTTCTCCTCCAAAAGCTGCAACAACCATGTTCTCGGGATATGTTTCATCAAGCACTGCAGACACTACAGCGTCTAAGCCTTCTGTCTTACGAAGTGTTTCAATCTCTTTGAGGAGCTCTTCATCTCTCTTCTGATATTCTTTCCAAATATCATCTCCAAGATAGCCCTGTACATCAATTACAGTATATGTTCCCTCATATACCTCTTTGATGACCTCATCTAAGCCATCCTTTTCGTAAAGCTTCTTTATTTCTTCTTCTGTTTCTTTATTGTATTTACCACCAAGTTCAACAATATTTCTCTCGGTTCTATCAAAGGAAAACCTCGTTGTTCCACAAGACACTAGGACCAAGCCTAAGACAACGAACAATAATAAAAACTTTTTCATTTTTTCCATCCTGTTTACTACTTACCCCTTACAGTATAACAGTAATACCTAGCAAAAGGATACATTAAAAAACCGCTGGAAATAATTCTTCAGCGGCAACCTCCTTGTCCCTTTACTGGGAGCTACAGTTTTACCTGCAACAGAAATATTTTCACATACATTATAAAAACACGCAATAAAAAAAACTGCCAATCAAGACAAAAAAAAGGAGAAATGCAAAACCCAAAGCATTTCTCCAAATGATAAATAGAGGAATTATCTTCTCTTATTTCCCCCAAAACAATTCCTGTGCTATTTATCATTCCCCCACACAAATAAATCTCATTTCTTCGATGTAAGTAGAATCTAAACTCCGTGTATAGAATTTGCAATCTTTTTTTACTGTAAAAACGGTTTAGTAGTAGCATTTTTAACTTCAGTCTCTATTTTAAGATACATCATGTTCATGATTTAATGTTTTGTAAATAAACTTGTTACTTTAGATAAATCAACATGCTCCAAATCTAGTAGCCTTTTCTTTTTATCAATTCCGCCAGCATAACCAATTAGGTTACCATTTGCACCAACTACACGATGACATGGAATTATGATGGAAATCTCGTTGTGACCAACAGCGCCACCAACTGCTTGACTAGACATCTTTTTATAGCCAAGCTCTTTCTCTAACTTTTTAGCTATTGATCCATAGGTTACTGTTTCTCCATATGGAATTTCCAATAATATATCCCATACATATTTACGAAAGGTAGAACCAATTGGATGAAGTGGCGGAAGAAAAGAAGGATTAACGCCTGAAAAATATATGTCCAACCATCTCTTTGTTTCAGATAGAATTGGATTTTCTTCTTCTCTCATTTTTTCCATCTTTTCTTCAGTTGGATAATACTTTTCTCCATCAAACCATAATCCTGTTAATCCCTCTTCATCAGAGGAAAGTAGGATTCCTCCAAGGGGAGAATTATAATGTGCTTGGTATATCATTTTCACTGCTCCTTTTATCTTTCAATCGAAACTAAGCCATTTGCAACTTGCCATAAATAGAGGCAAGCAACACTGCAATAAGGATGAAAGCGCTTACGATATCTTTCAAATAACTTAGCATCTATACTTTTATGGTGATAGAGCATGCATAGTCCACGTCTAATAGCCAAATCATCATAGCTGAAAATATCTGGGCGTTCTAGGCAAAATAGCAAAATCATTTCTGCAGTCCAAACGCCAATGCCCTTTAGCTTTGTTAACTCTTTAATTGCATCATTATCATCCATTTTTTCAATTGTGTTCAAATCGAACACACCTAAATGGACCTTTTGAGCAAAGTCCTTAATGTACCCTACTTTCCTGAAAGTAAGGCCAATTGACTGAAGATCATTGTCGCTAGATTTGAGTATTGTTTCTGCATTCACTTTGCAAAGTTTATCCTGCATCCTTTTCCAAATAGTTAATTGAGCCTTAGTTGAAATTTGTTGGCCAATTATATGGTGAATGACAGATAAAAAGATATCTGTATCAACTTCGCGATAGATATGGCCAACTTGATCTATTACTTGGGAAAGCTTCTTATCTTTTTTCTTTAAATATGATGTTTCCGTCTCACCATATTCAAAATATTTAGGTCTCTTTTCCATCACTTAATATTCTAATAGACAGGCATTTTTTAAATACCTGTCTAAGAATTATTTTTAAAACGGAATACCAGATGCAGCAGGAGCCGAACTCTTCTTACTTGAGAAGATTAATGCAACAAGCGTCGCTATATAAGGAAAGGCACCTAAAATTCCTGTTGGTATTGTATCTAGTCCTGGAATTACTCTTCCCATATTTGCGAGTGTCATACAAAGTCCAAAGAATGCAGTTGAACCAAGTATTCCAAGTGGCTTCCACTGTCCGAAAATCAATGCTGCAATAGCTAAGAAACCTAGTCCATTTATTCCAGAAGATGAGTTATATTCACCAGCATATGTAACAAGAATTACTGCGCCACCAAGACCAGAAAGAATACCAGATGTTAATACACCAATATATCTCATCTTATGGACGCTAACGCCCGCTGATGCTACTGCAGATGGATGTTCACCACTAGCACGCAATCTCAAACCAAAGCTTGTTTTATAGAGTAGCATCCAAGAAAGAAGCCAAATCAATAAACAAAGCCAAGTTGTCCAATATGTTTGAGAGAAGAACAATGGTCCTATTAGAGGAATCTTTGACAGAATTGGGATATTGTAGCGAATAATACTTCTTACAACTGTAATGTTTCCACTTCCAGTAATTGTTTGAGCCAAGAAGAGAGAAAGTGCTGTTGAAACCATGTTAATGGCTGTACCACTTATTGTCTGATCTGCTTTAAACTTTATTGAAGCTAATGCATGGAAAAAAGATAGTAAAGCAGAGAAGAACATTGCCCCTAGTAGCCCAATAATAATGGCAACTGTGTAGTTAACGCCAATAGCTTGCAACTTCACAATTATTGCTGCGGCAGAGAAACAGCCAAAGAGCATCAAGCCTTCAATACAGAGGTTGGTTACACCACTTCGTTCTGAATATAAACCACCTAGAGCTCCCATTAAAAGAGGAATAGTATATGCTATTGCTCCTGGTATTATTATTTGAATTATATTCCAAAAACTACCCATTATTTCTTCTCCTCTTTTTCTAGTTTCTTTTCATAGCTCTTTTTGAATCTTTTATTCCAGAAAGAAGCAATAATAGTACTTGTTGCTGCAAAATATATAATTACAGCAATAATAGTATCGGCAAGCTCTGTTGGAATTCCTATCGCAGCTAGGCTTCCTCTACCCATCTTTAATGCTCCAAAGAAAAGAGCTGCTAAGAAAACGCCAAAAGGACTGCAATTGCCTAATAGCCCTACAGCTATGCCATCAAAGCCTTCATTAGGCATTTTTCCCATTTCCATGATTGAAGAATATCCACAGTAATATGTTAGTCCGGCAAGACCTGCTAAAGCACCAGCTATTGAAAGAGAAATCATTATAGACCTATCTGTCTTAATACCAGCGTATTCAGCACAAAATCGATTAGCACCTACTGTCTTTAGATTAAAACCAAGCGTTGTTTTATTAAGTATAAACCAAATTGCCAAACAACAAATTATTGCTAAGAAAAAGCCAATATTAAGCGTGGACATTCCACTAATCTTACGTAAAGTATTTGTTCCGAGTGTTCTAGAAAAATCTAGAGGCTTAGATTTGACAGCAATAGTTGGGTCAATAACAAAGCGTGGAATAAAATCATAAACGAGCCAGAAAGCTATCCAGTTTAACATTATAGAAGAAACAACTTCATGGACGTTAAATTTAGCTTTCAGTAATCCAACTATGAAACCCCATAGTCCGCCAGCTAAAAGGGAGGCAAGTATTACAATTATTAAGTAGATTGGCCTTGGCATAGATTGAGGAAGATGATGACCTAAAATTGTACAGGTAATACCACCTATAAGCATTTGCCCGGAACCCCCAATATTAAATAAGCCAGTCTTGTATGCGAACGAGAATGATAAGCCCATTAAGATAAGTTGGGTTGCCATTCCTAGTGTATTTCCAATTCTTCTTTTATTAGAAAAAGCACCAAAAGCCAAACGCTCAAATCCAAGGAAAGGATTTTTTCCAATACAAAGGATTAGAATTCCTCCTGCGCAAATGCCAAGAAGAACAGCAGAGATAGAAACAAGAAAAGGAGATGCTTTTTTCTCTTTTAGTGTTTTTGGAGCCAAAACCTTTTTATTCATTTTTATCTCCTTTTATTCCAGCCATCATTAGACCGACCTCTTCTATAGAGGTATCTTCTGTCTTAACTACATCAATAAGCTTACCAGAAGCCATTACAGCAATTCGGTCAGAGAGGTTGAATATTTCATCAAGCTCAAAGGAAACTAGCAAAATAGTCTTGCCTTTATCGCGTTGGTTAACAAGTGCCTTATGAATGAATTCAATTGCACCGACATCCAAGCCACGAGTAGGCTGAACAGCCATCAACAGTTCAGGATTAGCAGTAATCTCTCTTCCAATTATTGCCTTCTGTTGGTTTCCTCCACTTAGCTTTCCAGCCAAGCTATCTATACCTTCACCGCTACGAACATCAAACTCTTTTACGATATCTGTTGCGTAGTTCCTAATTTCTTCATCATTTAGTAACCCGTTATGGCTAAAAGGCTTTTTATCAAAGAGCTTTACTACCATGTTGTTGTAGATTGGAAAAGATAATACCAAGCCTCTTTTTTGCCTATCTTCTGGTATGTGGCCTATTCCCATATCATTTCTTTCTCGGATTGAAGAATGTGTAATATCTTCACCCTTGAAAACAATAGTCCCACTCTCAACTTTTCTTAGTCCTGCAATTGCTTCAACAAGTTCACTCTGTCCGTTCCCATCAACACCAGCTATTCCTACAATTTCTCCAGCGCGAAGAGAAAGAGAAAAGTCTTTAACGCCAAGAACACCCTTGTTGTTTCTAACATTCAGATTGTTAAGAGCCAAAACTGTTTCGCCAGGATGTGCTTTTTCTTTGTTAACTCTAAAGGAAACTGGATGGCCTACCATCATTGTTGCCATTTCATCTGGAGTTGTTTTATCAACATCAACAACACCAATAAGTTTACCTCGTCTGATGACAGTACACCTTTTAGCAACCTTTTTTATCTCTTCAAGTTTGTGAGTAATTAAGATAATTGACTTACCCTCTTTACTCAAATTTTTCATGATAACAATTAAATCATCTATTTCTTGCGGAGTAAGGACTGCTGTTGGCTCATCAAATATTAAAATATCTGCATCACGATAAAGCATCTTTAATATTTCAACACGCTGCTGCATTCCAACGGTAATATTGTCAATAACCATATCTGGCTCTATTTCTAGACCATATTTATGTGATATCTCTTTTATCTTTTTAGATGCTTTCTTTATATCATAAATAAAGCCACCCTCTTTACCTAAAATAATGTTTTCAGCAACAGTAAAGTTATGAACAAGTTGGAAGTGTTGATGCACCATTCCAATTCCAAGTGCAAATGCATCATTTGGACTTTTTATGGATACCTCTTTACCTCTTATCTTTATGACGCCTTTATCTGGTGGATATAGACCAAAAAGAATACTCATGAGAGTAGACTTTCCAGCACCATTTTCTCCAAGTATTGCATGGATTTCACCCTCTTCAACTTGAAGAGAGATATCATCATTGGCAACTATACCTGGGAACTCTTTTCTTATTCCCAGCATCTCAATTACGTGAGCCATTACTACTCCATTTAATTTTAAAAAAGCCGCCCGATGATTTGAGCGGCTATATAATCGTGTGAATAATTACTTAATTAGGCCATCGCTAGAAGCAGCAACAACAACCTTACCCTGAGAAACTAAAGCAGAAACTTCACTAACAATCTTCTCGATATCAGCATTTAAGTTAGGGTTAGAAGCTGGAATACCTGCTCTGTTTTCTGCAATACCAAGAGTTAATAGCTTTCCGCCTGGGTATGTTCCATCAACACAAGCCTTTACCATGTCATAAGCAACGCCAGAGACATCCTTCATAGCAGATGTAAGGATACAAGATGAACCATTACCCATATCACCTACAGAATACTGGTCAACATCAACACCAACAACCCAAACATCTTCGCCACTTAGTCTTCTGTTCTTAGCTTCGTTGATAGCTCCAACGCCAACACCACCAGCTGCTGCAAAGATTGCATCTACACCCTTATTGAACATAGCTGTTGCAAGCTGCTGTCCAAGAGCAAGGTCTGAGAAAGAACCAGAATAAACAAAGTTAGATGGATCCATCTCAATCTTTGTTCCATAGTTGTCGTTAGCATACTTAACGCCCTGCTGGAATCCCCAATTGAACTTCTGAACGGCTGGAATTTCAAGTCCGCCAATAAATCCAACACTACCCTCGTTAAGCTTTAAAGCTGTTGCAAGACCAGCAAGGAAGCCTGATTCCTGTTCCTTAAAAACAACAGCAACAGTGTTAGCTCCGATACCTGCAGTAAGGGCATCGTCGATGATTACGAGGTTTAAATCTGTATACATAGCCTGAGCCTGGCTAACTGCATCAGCAAATAGATATCCAGGACAAGCAATAAATCTATAACCAGCATCATAAAGGTCAGAGATTGCTGTTAAATAATCTGTGGTTGTTGTTCCACTTGGCTTGAGATATGTGCACTCTAAACCGAGTTCATCTGCAGCCTTTTTAACGCCTTCATATGTTCCCTGGTTGAAGGATCTATCGTCGATAGTTCCACTGTCAGTAACCATACCAACCTTGAGAGTTGATTTAGCTGCACTTTCTGCAGCACCCTGAGCAAAAACGCTGAAAGATAATAAAAGAACTAGAGCAATAGCAATAAGTTTTTTCATTTTTACTCCTCCTAGAAGTATTTTATTTAATATTATTCGTTTGTATTTTATGCTGTCAAACCTTCTAAAGGTTTTTTATACCTTTTCTTCAGAAAAACTCCATTCTTAATCTTTTTTATTTTCTTTGTTTTTAAAAATAATTCCCTTATTCTTATTGTAAGGAGGACACGATGAGAGCAAATATCATCATCCATTCTATAAATGGAAACATATTTCTTATGGCAAAAGCCCTAAAAGAAAAACTCGTAGAGAGAGATATAGATGCAAGAATCTATAGAATCGAAGACTCAGATTTGCATTTAGCAGCAGCTAAAGACAACCAAGTTAACGAATACTATGAAGAAATCATCTCTCTTCCATTAGCTTCAAATGAAAAGCTAAGAAAAGGAGATGCCATCATTCTTGCTTGTCCTGCAATATTTTCACTTCCTTCGGCTGAGATGGTTACATTTTTAAACCAAACTCTACCTCTATGGGAGCAAAGAGAACTAGAAGGTAAAGTATTCTATGCCTTTAGTTCTTCTAGCATAAGTAGCGAAGAAGGAACCAGTTGTATAACGGGACTCCAACTTTGGGCTGACAGTATGCAAATGAATATTATCTCATCTCCTGTCATGGTCCACGCTGACTGCGAGGGAGTAGCAATAAGGCCAGGAGAAGAAACAATACTTCTTGCCGAAGAAGCCGCAAAGAAAATAAGCGAAGAGCTATAAAAAATAGAGGCTGTATATAAAAGAGTAGATCTCCAACATATACAGCCTTAATTTTTAAAATTTAAGTAGCAAAAAATCGCATAACAACCCATGAAATAATCATAACTGACACAATCTATGAATATTATTTCTCTAAAGCATAGCCTGAAAAGTTAAGTTAAAATGCTATATTTCGCTCAATTTTTCCTTAAATTCTTTTTCGGTTAATCCAGATTCTTCAACAGCTTTATCGAGAGGAAGATATCCTTTTTTAACAAGAGAAAAAAGAGCAACAAGTTTTCCTTCTTCAAGACCGCCTTTTTTACCAAGTGCCATTCCTTCTTCAATGCCATCTTGTCTGCCTCTTTGAAAGCCTTTTTCTTCTCCCTCTTCAAGACTTTCTCTTTTTTGGTTTTCCATGTAGTGCTTGATTTCTAGTTCCCAAAGAATATCATCACTCATCATCCTCATCACCTCTATCTCTCGGTCTCTTATAAACTCTCTCAGAAGCCCTCTTTCTTTCGCTTTCTCTATCGTCTTAGCTATAGCTTCCTCTGCACTCTCACATCGCTTCTTGCATTCATCAAATATTATGCAGAACTCTGTATACTCCTTTAATATACCATCAGCATTATCTTTCGTTAAGACTTTTACTTTTAAGTTTATATTGTCTACCTCTGAAAAGAAGACCTTACTTAACTCTAATTCTTTCTCTTTCCTCTTATCTTTTCCTGTATATAGTAGATAAAACTCTGGTACTACTAAATCCTCCATACTCTTACTCTTATATTGCAGTCGTAAGTATCTATCTATCAAACTAGGTAAGAGTTCTGCATAATACCTTAGAAACCTAAGAAGAATGTTATTAGACCATGTTGATTGTACTTCCAAGAATACTATGGCCTTTCCTCTTACGGTAAATGAGAGATCATTGTAAATACCTGTAAAGACGACATTCTCAATTCTTTTAATAACTAAGTCGCTATCTTCAACGAGAGTATCTTCTGGATGAAGAGAGAGATAGATTTTCTTTAAGTTGTCATTCGCTAGAGCGAGAGATGAGAAGAAGCTGTCTTTAGCTGTGTGTTTCACATGAGGTTTTTCCATGTATTTTTCTCCTATATTTCTTAAGCGAAAAAAAGTGAGAAAATGTCAGGATAAAATGAAAGAAAAGTAAAAGATTAAAAGAAAAAAATAAATAAATGATTGGAGCTAAGATAATTCTTTAGCAATGT
>DHMZ01000108.1:17229-17792 GCA_002406055.1 Spirochaetales bacterium UBA4629 | reverse complement strand
TCTTCTACATAACTAGTTATTTACTGAATAAGCTTCTTAATCCAATTCTTTTCTCTTAAAGAAATCTTTCCGTCTATTGCTGTTATAAGCATTATTACGATGATTATGTCATCCTTTAAATCATCGGAAACAAGGCCAATTACATCAACCATCTCATCGACAATCTTCTTTAGCTCGTTGCTCTCTTTTCTTAAGCTTCTTACTGCTTTCTTGCAATCTTCATAGTTAACGCTGTCGCCAAAGAACAAAGAAAGAAGAGGATAAACTAAAAGATATTCTTCTTCGCTTAACTTACCATCTGCAGCAATAGCTCCCATAATGAATGTAGCAAAAATCTCAGCTCCGTTAAGGCCATCTTCTGTTATTGCCATCAATGCAGGTAGAACCTTCAAAGACTTTTCTGCAAGCAATGCTCTATATGTAGTAGCATCTATCTGTTCAAATTCCTTACATAGTTTGTTAAAGTCACTCATAAAATCACCTCTTCTTAAAAGCTAATATTTAAAAAGAGGTGAAGCAACTTAATCTATTATTTTTCAACAAAATCTTGTCTTTTGTTTAAA
>DHMZ01000108.1:1432-17181 GCA_002406055.1 Spirochaetales bacterium UBA4629 | reverse complement strand
GTTTAAAACTCTACAGGCCAAGTAGATATTATTTCTTTAACGAGAGTTGAAAATGTCTTTTTGACTCTGTTACCTGTTTCAATAACCTCTTCATGATTTAGCTTTTGGTCCAATATTCCTGCTGCCATATTTGTCATACAGCTCAAGCCCAATGTATGCATACCCATTTGAGATGCAGCTATCGCTTCAGGAACTGTGCTCATTCCACATGCGTCAGCACCAGCAAGAGAAGCAAACTTTACTTCGCTTGGAGTCTCAAAGTTAGGACCAGAGAAGAACATGTATACCCCTTCTCTAAGCGTTATATTATTCTCCCTAGCTGCCTTAATGGCACATTTTTGCAATTTCTTATCGTATGCATTTGTCATATCAAAGAAGCGAGGGCCTAACTCATCATTATTTACTCCCCTACAAGGACTTTCTGCACAAATCTTTATATGGTCAGTAATAAGCATTAAATCGCCTACATTCCAAGCCTTATTAACACAACCAGCGGCATTTGTTAAGAGAAGACTCTTTACACCAAGAAGGAACATGGTTCGAATTGGGTAAACGCATTCTTCCATTGACCAGCCTTCATAGAAATGAAAACGCCCCTGCATGCAAATTACGCTTCTTCCTTTTAGCTCTCCAAGTACAAACCTACCCTTATGCCCAGGAACAGTTGAAATTGGAAAATGGGGAATTGAATGATAATCAATGTAAATTGGATTTTCTATCTCATCAGCCAAGTCGCCTAAGCCAGAACCTAAGACGATTGCAATTTCAATCTTCTTATCACCAATTATTTGCCTAATATAAGATATGCTTTCTTTTAAGTTTTCCATCATTTTTGTCATAGCTTCACCTATTTAAGCGTTTTAATTGCAGAGAGGAAAAGAGCCCAGAACTTATCTTTATCGGCCTTGATTCCAAACTTGGTGTTTTGACTCCTATCTTCTAGTCCACCTGTTGTCTTACCATAAGTAGAATCACCCTTTGTTTCTACAACAATAGGTCTATAGCTAAAGGTAAAGATTGATGGATCAGCAAGATATGCGATACAACAAGGATCGTGCATTGCTGGCATTTCTCCATTTGCTTGTATAAGTGAAGGAATGTAGAAGTTCATCGAATCGAGGAATATCTTTTTGTATGTGCTGTCCTTCATTGCCCTAACTTCTGACATAATTTCATCTGTCAATTTTAACTGGAGTGTCACATCCAATCCCATCATTGTTATAGGAGCACCGCACTGCATAACAATTTGAGCAGCTTCAGGGTCAGCAAAAACGTTAAATTCAGCACTGCAAGTAACATTGCCAGGTACATCAACAGCACCACCCATCAAAACTATTTCTTTCAAAGATGGAGCAAAACGCTCGTCTGCTTTGATGCAAGTAGCTAAATCTGTCCAAGGACCGACAGAGACAAATGTTATCTCTCCAGGATTGTTAATAACATGGTCTAGAGCCCATCTTATGCCGTTTCCTTTACACTCTTGCTTCTTTCTTGGAGGAAAGACAGGACCGTCAAAACCACTCTTTCCGTGAATATAACCAGCAACAACTTGCTTACGCAATAGAGGCATTGGAGAGCCTCTAAAAACAGGACAATCTAAATCTAAAGCCTCGGCTAAGTTTAGTGTATTATTTAAAGTTTTCTCTCTAATTTGGTTGCCAGCAGTTGCAATCAAACCATCAATTGTAATTTTGTCTTTTAAGCCAGCAGCTAATGCAATGGCAACAGCATCATCATGACCAGTATCAACATCTAAAATAATTCTTCTTTTATCCATTTTTTCCTCTAGAAATGATATTTAACTAAACTGTCTAAATCTCTTCTAATTCGCTCTCTCTTCTCATTAGGATAGCCTAGTGCTAAGCAGATTGATATCTGCTCCTCATCGCCATTTAAGCCAAGCTTTTTGATAAGAGAATCATTATTAAAACCTTCAATAGCACAACTTTCAATACCTAAGCTTGAAGCAGTAATCATCATAAAAGACAGAGGTATGTATCCCTGAGCCTTTGCCCACATATCTAATAGACCTTTCTCTTTTAAGTACTCGTAGTATCCCCTGTAGTCTTCAATGTATTCCTCAACAGTACCGGGGAAACGTACACCTCTTTCTCTAACAAAAGAACCATCAGGATTATAAAAAGATGCTTTTTTAACAGTGATAACAAGAGTTATTGGGGCAGTTTTCATACTTTCTTGATAGAAACATGCATCTAGAATATCTTTACTTTTACATACATGGATATCGAAATGTTCCATACCAAAAGATGTTGGAGAAAGCCTTCCACTTTCAAGGATTGTATCTAGTTTCTCCTTTTCTATTGGCTTATCAAGGTATTTTTTACAAGAAAAACGATTCTCTATAGCGTTCATTACTTCGTTATTAATCATTTATTGTTAACCTCATATGCTGTCTCAAGTGCAAGCTCTATCATCTTTCTGTTTCCTTCCATTCTTTCCTCATTCTTAAAGCTTTCACCTGTTACACAGTTGTCTGTCATGGTAAGAATGGAAAGCGCATTTTTATGTGTATACATTGCATTGCAATAGAGTGCCATCGTCTCCATATCCTGAGCGAGAGCACCAAAGGATGCAAAGCTCTTCCACTCATCAGGGCCTAATGCATTATATGTAGAAAAATAGTCTGAAGAAAAAACCATTCCACAATAGTATGGAGTATTCATTTTCTTAACGCATTCAAGTGCTTTTTCAAAAAGTGAAAAAGAAACACAAGGAGCAAGAGTTCCATGTAAGTTATATTGATTAGCCCATGCTTGGTCAGTTGAACAAGTAAGCGCAAGAATTAATGCTCCAACAGGGATTTCTTTCTGTAAACCACCAGAAGTACCAATACGAATAATGTTGTCTACATCATAGTAGGTAAAGAGTTCATAAGAATAAATTCCAGCACTTGCGCCACCCATACCTGATGACATGACACTTATTGGCATTCCTTTATAATAGCCAGAGTATCCAAGTACATTTCTTACATCTGTTATTAATCGCGGTTTTTCAAAATAATTTTCAGCACAAAACTTTGCTCTTAAAGGATCTCCTGGAAAGAGAACTGTCTTTGCAAAGTCTCCTTTTTCTGCTCTGTTATGAGGTGTCATTTTTTCTATCCTTTAAAAATAGGGGCCCGAAGACCCCTTTTTATGTTCTATTACGAGCTTCCCTTTTCATAAGGAATACCAACAGCTTTAGGCGCATAATCTCTACCAGAGAAAATAACTAATGCAATTAGCGTTACTAGATATGGGATTATATTAAAAACCTGGGACGGAATAACCTTAAGAGCAGGAATCATTGAGCTAATTGTACTCAGCGCAAGAGATGCTCCAAATAATAAAGAAGCTCCTGTTACCCCAAGTGGAGTCCATCTACCAAATGCTACAGCAGCAAGTGCGATGAATCCACGACCGTTTGTAAATGTACTTGTGTATTGAATTGTCTGAGTTAGAACTGCACATCCTCCAGCAAGGCCACCTAAGAATCCAGATGAGAGGACTCCGATATATCTAACTCTTCTAACATTAATGCCAACACTATCTGCAGCTGCAGGATGTTCACCACAAGCTCTTAAGTGCATTCCAAATGGTGTCTTATAGAGAATAAACCAAGCTGATACCATAACAACAATTGAAATGTATAGCGTTGGGTAGAAACCAAGAGCATCCTTTGTCATCCCAACATTGAAAGCTGTAGAACGGTCTGTACCATATATTCTCTGACAGATGAAGACTGTAACTCCAGCAGCAAGGAGGTTAATACCTGTACCACTAATTGTCTGGTCTGACTTAAGGTCAATTGACGCAATTGCATGGAGTACAGAGATAAGACAAGCAGAAACAGAAGCAGCAAGTAAAGCTATAACAATTGAGCTTCCACGTGCCATACCACTGAGTTCAAGGAGTTGGTGAACAATTGCAGCTATACAAGCACCAATGCTCATCAAACCATCTAAGCCTACGTTTGTTACACCACTACGCTCACAAATCATACCACCTGTTGCAATGATAAGAATTGGAGATACAAGCATCATTATTGTAGAAATAGTGTTAATCATTTTGAAGCCTCCTTTCTTACCTTAAGCTTAGCTCTCTTATCTTTTACGAGAGACAAACCGCTTCGGAAAGAGATGAAGATAACAATTAAACCTTGAATAATAGATACAACTTCCTTTGGAATACCTGTGCCCTGCATAATTGAATATGCCTGTTTTAAGACTCCAAAAAGATAACCAGAAAGTAGGCATCCAACAGCTGTACTATTTCCGACAAGGGCAACAGCTATACCCATAAAGCCGTAGTTATCTTGGCTAGTAAGAATCTTTGAATATCTAATAGAACCAAGAAGAACACAAGCACCAGCTAGACCTGCAAAAGCTCCACTTATTGCCATAGCTAATGTAATGTTCTTTGTATCGTTAATACCAGAGCATCTTGCAGCGTCCTTGTTAAAACCTGTTGCTCTTAAGCCATAACCAAATGATGTCTTTTCCATAATAAACCAATAAATAATAACGGCTAAAATCATAAAGAAGAAACCAATGTTTAAGGCAGAGTCTGTGATTAAGAACTTATCAAGAAGAGCTGTTGGTTTTAAATCTGCTGTACGTCCACTCTTATTAACTGTTGCTTCAGGAAGAAGATACAAGCAAACAAGAGGATAGAGATAGAGAGCAACATAGTTAAGCATAATTGTTGCAACAACCTCACTAACTTTAAACTTTGCCTTAAAGAGTCCTACAACTCCTCCCCAAAGAGCACCAGCAAGAATACTTGCGACAATACAAACTAACCATAAGCCAGGAAATGATGGCATACATACAGCAACAATATGAGCAGCAAGCATTCCTACTGCATACTGTCCTTCTGCTCCAATATTAAAGAGGCCAACTCTGTTAGCAAAAGCCATTGAAAGACCACAAAGAACAAAAGGAATAGAAAAAGCCAATGTCTCACCAATGTTTCTAAAATTCCATCCACCATTCTTTGCAGCTTTACCAATAATGGATTGCTTAACAGCTAAAAATAGACCACCTGGATTCTTACCAATACAGAGCAAAAGGATTACTCCTGCCAAGAAGCCTAATATTACAACAGCAACACTAGTTGCGGCTGTATTATCTAAAAACCAATCAATAAAGGCAACTTTTTCTTTTTTCTCTTTACTCATCACTTGTTCTCCTTTGCCTTTACGCCAGCCATCATTAAGCCGATTTCAGAGCTTGTCTTCTCTCCTTCGTTGAAAATACCGACAATTTGTCCCTTACTAATAGCTGCAATCCTATCACAAAGATTCATAATTTCATCTAGCTCAAATGAAACAAGTAGGATAGCTTTACCCTTATCTCTTTCTGCAACAAGACGCTTTCTAATATACTCAATAGCTCCAACATCCAAGCCTCTTGTTGGCTGCGCGACTAAAAGAAGGTCTGGAGAAAGAGAGATTTCTCGTGCAACAATTACCTTCTGTTGGTTACCTCCACTGAGAGAGCCACAAGGTGTTTTTGAACCTTGACCAGAACGAATATCAAATTGCTTAATAAGAGAATCTGAATTTTCAGTAATTGCTTTGTAATCTAATACGTCAAACTTTCCTGTGTATTTCGTAGTGTAGTAATCTTTTAATACAGTATTTTCAGCAACAGTAAAACCTGCAACAAAGCCATGCTTTTGTCTATCTTCAGGAATGTGTCCCATTCCCTTTTCTATTCTTTGACGAATTGAAAGAGACGTAATGTCTTCACCATTAAGGAAGATTTGTCCACTCTCTACTTTACTTAATCCTGAAAGTGCATAGAGAAGCTCTGTTTGACCATTACCATCGACACCAGCGATTCCAACAATCTCTCCACTTCTAACTGTAAGAGAGAAATCCTTAACTTTAGGAATACCTAATGAGTCATTAACAGTAATATTCTTTACGTCAAGGACAACCTTACCTGGTTTACATGGCGCTTTATCGATATCGAACTTTACAGCATGACCGACCATCATTGTTGCTAGTTCTTGTTCGCTTGTCTCTGGTGTGATATCAATTGTTCCGATGTATTTTCCTCGTCTAAGTACTGTACAACGATCAGCAACTGCTTTTATTTCTTTTAATTTATGTGTAATGAGAACGATTGTCTTTCCCTCTTTCTTTAAGAGGCGAATGATATCCATTAACTCATCAATTTCCTGTGGTGTTAGAACAGCTGTTGGTTCATCAAGAATAATAATGTTACTATCTGAGTAGAGAGTCTTTAAAATCTCAACTCTCTGTTGTTGACCAACAGTTATATCATCAATCTTTGATTTCGGATCAACATGTAAGCCATATCTATCACTGAGTTCAGCAACTCTCTTTTCTGCATCCTTTAGTGATAGTATTCTAGCTTTTGTTCTTGGCTCACGGCCAAGTACAATGTTTTCTGTAACCGTATAGTTATGAACAAGCTTAAAGTGCTGGTGAACCATCCCAATGCCAAGTTTTGTTGCAACATTAGGGTCTGTAATCTTTACTTCCTTGCCATCAATTAAAATACGACCAGCATCTGCAGGATAGGCGCCAAAAAGAACAGACATAAGAGTACTTTTACCTGCGCCATTTTCTCCTAAAATAGCAAGAACTTCATTTTTCTTAACTTCCAGGTTTACATTGTCATTAGCAATAATACCTGGAAAGGTTTTTGTGATGCCTAGCATCTGAATTGCATATTCGCTCAATTCTGTAACCTTTTTCCTTTATTCTTAAGCTAAGAATAATAATTATAAAGGCACGCCCCACAAAGGAGCGTGTCTTAAATTAAAACTGAATAGAATCAGTCGTCAATAGCACCAAGACCTGCTGGAGCAATACCCTTAGCTAAGCTAGCTGCATATGTCTTGTTAACAACAATCTTTCCACTGAGGATATCAGCCTTAGCCTGATCTGCAGCCGCAATTGCGCTAGCCTTAAGCTCAGCGTTAGCCTTTGAATAGTCAACACCATTATTTGCCATATTCTGTGTAACAACTCCACCTTCCCATGTTCCGTTCTTAACCTTTGTAAGAGCGTCGATAGTAGAGTTCTCAACCATCTTAAGCATACTTGTTAATACAGCAGACTTTCCATCTGTATAGATACCGTCTTCATACTGGTCAGAGTCAACACCGATAGCCCAAACGTTCTTACCAGCCAATCTTTCTTCCTTAGCCTGGTTAATAACACCTAAGCCAGATCCACCAGCTGCTGCGAATACACAGTAAACACCACTGTCGTACATGCTCTTAGCTGCTGTCTTAGCTGCTGCTGGGTTACCCCAATCGTTTACATAGTAGTCTACGATCTCAGCATCTGGATAAACACTCTTAACCCCTTCGATATATCCAATTTCGAACTTTGTGATTGTTGCACCAGCAATACCACCAACAAAGCCAAACTTTGGATTAGCAATACCGTCTTCCTTAGCCTGAGTTGCAGCTGCAACACCAACTAGGTAAGAGCCCTGCTCTTCTTCATAGATGTACTGAATGAGGTTATCTGTCTTGTTGAGATAGTCAACATCAACGATGATGAACTTCTGATCTGGATAGAGAGCTGCAGCTTCCTGAGTTGCATCGCCCCATGTGAAACCTGTAGTAATGATTAAATCCCAATCCTGCTCTGCAGCATTCTTGAGGTTTGGTAGATAGTCATCAGCTGTCTGAGCTGTAACGTTTTCATAGAGAACTCCTCTATTAGCACCGTTATCACCATAGAAAGACATCATACCTCTCCATGCAGCTGCGTTAAAAGACTTATCATCAATACCTGTAGCATCTGTTAAAAGGATTGCCTTAACCTGAGCATCCTGAGTTGTAGCTGTTGTACCAGTCTCTGCAGCACCCTGAGCAAAAACCATAAGACAGCAGAGAGCCATTAAGACAATTGCTAAAGTTTTCTTCATAATTTTGTAACTCCTTATACGTTCATTTTAAACGCTATTTTTTAATTTTAAATTGTGTTCTTTCTCTTGTAAAGAAAATTTATTAAATTGGTTTACCTCCCCTTTTTGTGGGGAGGAAATAAACAAATTAGATAACAGTAATTCTTCCCTGAGGCTTAGCGTATTCTTCGCCAACATTGCCACCAAGGTCATTAACGATATAGTTAATGATTACCTGATTGTCGAGCATAACCTTATCAAGGATATATGTATTATCAACAAACATTGTGTATCCATCACCCATATCCTGAAGCTTGTAATTATGGCAAGCAAGTGTATATGTTGCATTAGGATCTAGAGCTACCCATTCGCCATTCTTTAATACATAAACGTCCTTAACTCTTCTTTCGCCAGCAACTTCTACAAAGAGACCATCACTATCTCTAACAACGCTAGATGGAATAGATGTATCAATTGTGTACTTAAGACCAGAAACCTGTAAGAATCCACCACTTTCACCAACAGCTTTTCCATCCTGGCTGCTGATTGCCTGAGTATTCATACTTCCAAGTTCTAATGCATCAAGAATTTCCTGTCCTGTAGCGTAACACATACAAAGCATGTTGCCGTATGGATGTACTGCAATCATGTCAGCTGTAGTAATGTCACCCTTCTTGATTGTTGCACGGATACCACCACCATTTACGAAAGCAATGTCTGCACCACTGATAGCTCTATAAGCATCAGCACATAGATCACCAATAGCAGTTTCTCTATTTCTGACCATTCTAACGCCATTTTCGTCTGTGATAGAGAGTTCTACATCTGTGTGTGCAACAACTGCGTTAACAGCTGCTTCATATTCACTCTTAATGCTTTCAATGTAAGCTTCTGTCTCTGGATCTTTCTCTGTTGTTTCAACAAGTTCTGCTGTAATGGCACCAGTAGGAGTAATTGTTAACTTACCAATGTGCTCAAGCTTTGTTCCTGTCTGTGTGTAAACAACTTTTCCACCAATCTTGTTATCGACTAATTCGCAAGGGACTGTTGAGTGAGAGTGTCCATCAATAACAGCATCAATACCATCTGTATTAGCAATTAAATCATAAGCTCTATTTGGTTCACTTCCCTCTTCGATTCCAAGGTGAGAGATAACAATAACGATATCTGCTCCTTTTTGTCTTACTTCATCAACATAGCCCTGAACTGTATCATATAGCTCTGTTCCAGATGCAAAGTGATAAACAAACTCATTGTTTTCCATGAAATATTTAGGTGTAGACTTTGTTAATGATTCAGGAGTTGAAACACCAATATATGCAACCTTCATATATCCATATTCAACAATTGCATATGGTTTTGTATCAGAGAGAAGATTAATGCCACTTCCAGTATATGTTATTGTAGAAGACAAATACTCTGCTTTTGATTTTTTAAGAAGCTCTGCTAATCTATCAAGACCATAATCAAATTCATGGTTACCTAGAACACAATAGTCATAGCCAACTTCATTCATTATGTCGATAAGATACTCACCTCTAGAGACTGTACCAATAACATCACCCTGAATTGCATCACCCGCATCAACAAGAGCAACGTAGTTATCTTTTTCCATTGCTTTCTTATATGAAGCTAGTCCTGCATATCCAATGTTTTTATCAATCGCATTATGAACATCGTTTGTATATAGAACAACGATATCCTTCTGATTAGCGAGAGCTTCCTTTGCGCCCTCTGCAAATAGAGTTGTAAATGAAAGTAAAAGTACTACCATTACAACAGCAATTTTCTTGAATTTATTCATAATTCCTCCAGTATCAACAAAAGTGATACGAAAGAAATTATAGTTATGGATATAACAAATTAGCAAAGAAAAAAGTGTCTTTCTTAACCGAATTTTTACTTTATGGCCTTTTCTTCTTCAAGTAGTGCAAGAATAAACGGTCCAACACCCTTAAAATCATCCGTTGCGATTTTCTCTTTGACGTAGTATTTAAATGAGCCATCTCTATATGGATTTCCACCTAGTCCTGCAACAGAACATATTCCACCTAAATGATACTCATTTCCATCAAATGTAAGATATTTACTCTTGATTCCATCAATAGCTTTTTGTGCTCGTTCTCTGAATGATGAATCAAGATAGCCCATTCTAACTCCTTTAAAGAATGAATAAGCGAACATACTAGTAGCACTTGTTTCTAGATAGTTACCTTCTCTTTTTCCCTCATCTGTTACTTGCCACCACATTCCACTTTCATATTGAAAAGGAAGAAGAGACAAAGAGAGCTCTTTTACTATATTAATTAAAGACTCACGTTTTCCATCGCTTAAGCTAACAAAATCTAATACGTCGATAACAGCCATTAAATACCAACCAATAGAACGAGACCAAAAATGAGGAGAACAACCTGTATTTATATCGCTCCATCTTTGTCCTCTTGATTCATCATATGCATGATAAAGAAGGCCTGTTTTGGAGTCTTTTAATAGTTTATTAGTTATAATTAGTTGATTGATAACATCATCTAGCTCTTCATTGTTATTATGGCGAATAGCATATTCAGCTTTAAAAGGGCCCTCCATATATAAACCATCAAGCCATATTTGCCAAGGATAAATCTCTTTATGCCAATAGACACCACATTTGCATCTAGGTTGCGTGAGAAGTTGATTATGTAGTTCATCAAGCGCTAGAGCAAATCTCTCTTCTTTACTCCTATCATAGAGAGTAAAGAGTGCTCTTCCTGCATTTATCTGATCAAGATTATATTCGCCTTTTCTATATGTTATGATTTCTCCATTCTCTTTGATCATTGGGTCATATAGAGAATAAACCCAATCATAAATGGAAGAGATTGAGTAATAAGAGGAAACAGAGAGAGAAGCAAAAAGAACTAAGCCATGTTCGTAATGCCACTTCATCATCCCCTTTGTATATCTCTTTTTAACACTTTTAACCATCTCAAGCGAAAAAGGTTTTTCCATTTTGTACCTCACTACTTTAGTATGAGAAAGAGAAGGTGTTTTTTACAAACACGACTTTGCATTTTTCAGACAAGCTAACGTGTTCTAATATTTCCAGGAGGAAAACCTTTAACTTTTCTAAATACTCTGCAGAAATATGCCTGATCCTGAAAGCCTGTAAGAGAAGCAATTTCGCTAATAGAAGAACCTGTCTCAAGCAATAATCTTGATGCAATTTGAATTCGGTACCTATTTAAGTAGTCCCAAGGGCTTATTCCTATCTCCTTTCTAAAGATTCTTGTAAGGTAATCCTCACTAATATTAACAGAGCCAGCTATTTGCCACCTAGAAATACTATTTGTTGCGTTGTCATTTATATAGGCAATTGCTTTCTTTACAAGAACTGACGTTAGCGGAGGAAGAAGTTCTTCTCCAGCAAAAATTGAAACTATCCTGTTAATAAAACCTTCAGCCTCTGTAATAGAAGTATTAACAAGAAGAACGCTAGGAGTTGAAGCCAAGCTCTCAGCCTCTTCTTTTGTAAACCTATCTTTAACGATTAGTATTGGCGTTTTAGTAAAACTGCGATCTTTTCTTATAGCCTCTATCTTTTCATTGTCCACAGAAGAAAGAACAAAGAGGGAACTCTTTGCCTCATCTGGAATATCTTTTAAATCCTTAACTTCCTCTATGGATGCAAATTCTTTAAAGATTGAAAGTGATGATGGGAAATGACCAAAAGTATATATGCTGCCCTTTCCTTCACTTGGAAGAACGCCCTCAAGAGCAGCATTTAAGCTAATTGCATCATCCTTTAAGCCGAAAGAAATAAAAGGTAACCTACTTCCATCTTTATGGCTTCGTAGTAGATTAATTACAATCCCATTTTGCTTGTTTATTTCAGAGGTATCCCAACTAATTGACGAATAAGATCCAACACTATTAATAGCCTGGATTGCCTCTTCAAAGCATATATACGTTACTTTACAACTAAATAGATTATTATATTTTGAACTATTATCTGTAATAAAAAGGACACCGCCATCTTTATTTTCAATACTAGATTCTCCGCTAATTGTTGGATAAGGGAGGTAGATTGTTAAGCCATCATTATCAAAAGAGAAGTTACCTCCGTGAAGGAGTAAGAGTTTCTCTACATATTGGAGAGTTGCATTAGACATGGTTTGAGAGAGCTCTCTTAAAGAAGAAAAATGCAAAGAAACATCTGCCTCTTCTAAGCGGAGCATTAACTCAACTTCATTTGAAAAGTATGAAATAACAGAATCTAAAACATCCTCCATTCTTTGTTCATCCATAACAAGGGACGGAAGCATAGAAGGAGATGAAACTTTTATTCCCTTTTCTCTGATTTTATCAATTAGCTTACTTAATGGATGAAGCTTAGCTTCTAAAACAAGCCCTCCCTTTTCTGCTATTGAAAGTTGTAATAGATGCTCACTCTTAATAATTGTTGATAGCATTTTTTCTCTATCAAAGTCTTTTTTGCTTAGTAGCAAATCCTTTATGTACTTAAGAGGTTCCCTCAATTCTTCTGAGAGAATTGCATAGAATTCAGATGTCTTCTTCTCTGCTTCTTCTGCTCTCTGGCTCTTTTCACAAGCTAGAGAATACAATGAGATAGCTTGCAAAGAAGCAGAAACATCTGTCCTGATATTTTCTATCATAATGGCAGAAGAATCATTGTTCTTTATAATCATGTATCCCTCTATTTCATTATCGAAAAATAGAGGATTTACGACGAAGAGACCTCGTTCTATTTCACTCTCTAGTTCTTCTGGATATAAAAGAGATGAAGAGAACTCTTTGCCCCTAGTAAAGAGTTTGTCTTGAGAAAAACCACACTGAAGCACCGCACTGCCATTTTCTTTATATGTAAAAATAAAGGCCTTTTCTATGCCCATTGGAGGAAAGTATTTTTTCATAATCTCCCCCATCTCTTCAAAGCTATGGACCTTCAATAACTTATTTGCAAAAGCATTGTGTGTGGTGTTTCTCTCTCGTCTCTTGTAGTTATTCGTTGCAGAGACTCTAGCTTCGCTCTCCATAAGTATTTCAGAGAGAAGATAAGTCTCTAAAGAAGAAAATTCTCTCTCTTTATAAACTACGCCACAAAGCTTAATTGCAGATAAGAAGAGCTTTATCTCCCCACCATGCTTAAGGTAGCGCCAACTCAGTTCTTCGAAGTGTCGTCTACTCTCTTTATTAACAACAATTCTTTTAACAAATAAATCGTTGACTATCTCAAGAAGAATGGATGCACATTTTTCATCATTTATTCTTATCTTTAGCCATTCTTCATAATCTTTAAAGCTCTTTATTTTCTCAACTTCATTTGTTGAGTATATATCGCTACAACCACAACTGCGTCTAAAGATAGGAGTTGTAATGAGAGAAATAGATGATGGGAATTCTTTTTCTCTCTCCTCCATTCTATTAATCATCACAGAGCTATGCTCCACCATCTCTTTTATTGGAGTTCTTACAGTTGAAAGTTCTGTCGGCCCCATGAAAGCTTCAGGAGAATCATTAAAGCCAGCAATGGCAATATCATCGGGAATTATGTAGCCATTCTTTTCAAGGTAATTCTCAACAGTGTATGCCATTAAATCAGAGGAAGTGATTACTGCATCAAAATCTCTTTTAGGCATCATATGATTAGTTTCTACGATTTCCTTAATTGCTGCCTCTCCTTCGCTCCAAGGTTGAGGAGATGAGATAAGACGATTGTCAATTTCAATAGAATAATCTTTTAGGGCATCTATGTATGCTCTATATCTCTCTAATGCAGAATCGTGTTTTTCAGGTCCACGCAAGAAAGCAATACGCTTTAAACCATGAAAGCTTATAAAATGCTCAACCATTCTGTAAACGCCACTATAGGCATCAAAAGTAATAGAAGGGACACCTTCTATGCTTATTCCTAGAGATACAACAGGAAGAGATAAACTTAACTTCTTTGTCCAATCATGAACGCTTTTCCATGTTGCTTCTCCTGCCAGGCTGCTTGACCAAACAACAGCGCCATCAAGGTTTCTTTCGTTTGCATATTGAAATATGCTATTACGAAGATATTCATCAGCTTTCTTGTAGTTTAGTCTTCCTCCTGGGAAGATGAAGACTGTTTGATCGTTATGAAGACGAACATCTTCATTTATCGCATCCCACATTCTTAAGGCTGTGCCTTGATGAATATTAGCAACTAGATATCCTGTTTTTTTTAGCATTGCATCCCTCATGAAAGAAACCAGAATACAATAATTCTAAACAATGAATCCCTCTTTAAAAAGAGAAATTCTGTCGGAACATAACAAAATATCATCTGTACTATTTTTCTTAGATGATTATTCTATTAAATAATAAATACTAGGAGTTTTATAAATGAAAGAATTCATGAATGAAGAATTTCTTTTGGAAAATGAGACAGCCTCTACTCTTTTCCATAAATATGCTGAAAATGCGCCTATCTTCGACTATCACTGCCACTTAATTCCACAGCAGATTGCTGAGAATACACGCTTCACAACTATTACAGATGCTTGGCTTGGTGGAGACCACTACAAGTGGAGACAGATGAGAACATGCGGTTTCCATGAAGAATTAATTACAGGAAATAGTGATCCATATAAGAAGTTCTATGCTTGGGCAGAAACAATGGAAAACTTAATTGGCAACCCTTTGTACCATTGGACACACTTAGAGCTTAGAAGATACTTCGGTATTAATGATATTCTCAACAGAAAGAATGCAGAGAAAATCTACAACGAAGCAAATGATAAATTTAAGAACGATCCTGAACTCTCTGTTTATGGAATCATGAAGAAGTTCAATGTTTATGCTGTAGGAACAACAGACGACCCAGCAGATTCACTCGAGTGGCATAAGAAGATTCTTAAAGATGGAAAGTGTCCAAGCAAAGTTATCCCATCATACAGACCAGATAAGGCACTTAATATTGAAAAGCCTGACTTCGCTTCTTACATAGCTAAGCTAGGTGAAAGTGCAACAATGAAGATTGAGAGTGTAGAGGATCTTGTTAATGCACTTGCTTCAAGATTAGACTACTTTGTCCTATTAGGTTGCAAAGCATCTGACCATGCTCTTATGACATGTCCTCATACTTTCCTTTCAGAAGATAAAGTAAACGAAATCTTCAAGAACAAACTTAATGGTGTTGAACCAACAAAAGAAGAAGCAGATGGCTATAGAACATATCTTCTCTCAAAGCTTGCTAAGCTTTATAAAGATAGAAATATTGCTATGCAGTTACACTTTGAGTCTATAAGAGATAATAACAAGAAAATGTATGCGCTTCTTGGACCAGATACTGGCTTTGATGCAACATATGACGAGACAATAAGCCTTGGCGTCTCTGAATTCTTTGCCTCTCTTTCAAATAATGATAGCATTCCAAAGACAATACTCTACTCTCTCAATCCAAAAGATTACTATCCTCTTGCTACTCTTATGGGTTGCTACCAGGGTGATGGAATGAAAGGAAAGATTCAGCTTGGTTCTGCTTGGTGGTTCTGTGATCATATTGATGGCATGGAAGAACAAATGAGAGTTCTTGCTTCTCTTGGTTCTCTTCCATCATTTATTGGTATGCTTACAGACTCTAGATCTTTCTTATCTTATCCACGCCATGAATATTTCAGAAGAATACTCTGTAACCTTATTGGCACTTGGACAGAAAAAGGCTTACTACCTAATGATGAAGAGATGCTCGGTAGAATTGTTAGTGATATTTCATTTAACAACGCTAAAAAGTATTTTGAAGGTTAGTAATAATAATTTACAACTAAAAATGGGAGGTTTGAGCCTCCCATTATTTTTTGCTTTACATTAATTAGATATTGTTAACAATAAT
>DHMZ01000108.1:0-1326 GCA_002406055.1 Spirochaetales bacterium UBA4629 | reverse complement strand
AGGATAACATAAGAAAGAATACCAAACATAATACCATCACTGATTGAGTAAGCACAAATCATCATGAGGATACAAAGGAATGCTGGGACACCCTCTGTTGGATCTTCGAAGTCGATATCCTTTACTGGGCTCATCATGAAGAATCCTACAAGGAGTAATGCTGGAGCAGTTGCTGCGCTTGGGATTGATAAGAAGAGAGGAGAAAGGAATAGAGAAAGTAAGAACATAATGGCTGTAACAATTGCTGTAACACCTGTTCTTCCACCTTCAACAACACCTGTACTTGATTCAACGAATGTTGTAACTGTTGATGTACCGAGCATAGCACCAACTGTTGTACCTACTGCATCTGCAAAGAGAGCCTGCTTACAGTTAGGGATAGTATCTGTATCCTTTAACCAACCAGCCTTTGTAGCACAACCAATAAGAGTACCAACTGTATCGAACATATCAACAAATAAGAAAGTGAACATAACAATGAGGAAGTCTGCAAAGTGTGCACCAACTTCAGCAAAGTTAAACTTCATAAATGTAGGAGCAAGACTTGGTGGCATTGAAGCAAATCCGCCAAACTGTGTAACGCCCATTGGGATACCGATGATTGTTGTAACGATAATACCAATAAGGATGTTTCCCTTTACATTATATGCAACGAGAACAGCTGTGATGACAAGACCAATAAGAGCAAGAATTGCTGTGTTGCTTGAAATGTTTAAACCAACAAGAGTTGATCCGTTATCAACGATGATTCCAGCATTCTGGAGACCGATGAATGCAACGAACATACCAATACCAACGCTGATAGCCTTCTTGAGGTTAGCTGGAATAGAGTTAACAATTGCTTCACGGACGTTAAATGCTGTGAGAAGAATAAAGATAATACCTTCACAGAAAATAGCTGTTAAAGCAAACTGCCAACTATAACCCATTGTTAAACATACTGTGTAAGTTAAGAAAGCATTAAGACCCATACCTGGAGCAAGAGCAAAAGGTAAGTTAGCAACAAAACCCATAACGAGAGTAGCTATAGCAGCAGAAAGAGCTGTTGCAGTAAAGACAGCACCACCATCCATGCCAGATACACTCAAAATACTTGGGTTAACAGCTAAGATGTAAGCCATTGCGAGGAATGTTGTAATACCTGCAACGATTTCGGTCTTTAAATTTGTTCCGGCTTTTTCAAGCTCAGACTTTTTGAACGAGACCTGAATTAATTTCATTTCACACCTCCTGAAGTGTAATTAAATACCTTCTCTTATCATAGACCCATATTTTTGATTTGCAAAATAAAAAATGCAACAGAAAGCAACAAATCTTATTTTTTGT
>DHMZ01000061.1:11238-12035 GCA_002406055.1 Spirochaetales bacterium UBA4629 | reverse complement strand
TCTGCACTTTGATTGAATTTAAACTCAATGATGTAAATATCGCTAGGGCATGTTAATACACAATCAATTCGTCCAATGTTTGTTTCGGCTTCTCCGACTATATCTGCTCCCATTAATCTTAGCATCGATATAAAACTTGCATGCCATGCATTCTCTTTATTAAATACTATCTCATTGTAAGGTATTGAAGAGTAAACTCTTTTAAAGGATTCAAGTGCTTCATTTATTTTTTCTTTATAGAGCAAAGACAATATTCGTATAGCTTCATCTTTAGAAGTTCTATCGCCTAAATATAAAGGAAGCAATATCCTTGTTAATCCTTCTTTTACTTCTTCATTTGGATAGCCAAGTGTCAATAGATAGCTTCCACCGACAATTTCTGCTTTCTTAATTGTCAAATAACCTGTTTGATATAACAAAGACATAAAATTGACTTTACTTACCTCTGTCTTTGTCATTTGAATTATATCTTTACTTCTAAGTCTGTCTTCGGAAACCGGAATTGAAATGTCAGATGAGATATCAAACTTCAAGCTCTTTGCCATATCTTTAATTAACGAAGAGCCTCCCGTATTTATCCAATATTTTTCAAAGAGCTCCCCCTTGTTATAAAAAAACTGACCGATAGATACTGGGTTATATACACTCTCTCCATTTGCTGAGAACTTATAGCCATCATACCAATGCTTTACTTCTTGTAAGTATTCTTCTCTTTCAATGTTTTCTTCTTTTATTGCTTTATCTATATACTCACTAAAGTTATCTTCTAACTCTTCTTGTGTATAGCCTAGCATTGT
>DHMZ01000061.1:3524-11191 GCA_002406055.1 Spirochaetales bacterium UBA4629 | reverse complement strand
GTCAGACATTGATATATCTACTAGATTATTCATTGCTGGATAGATACCCATTTTTGTGAATTTTGTTATTCCTGTAATAAAACAGAAACGAATATACTTGCAACATGCTTTTAATACTGCATAGAAGCCATTTAATACAGACAATATCTCATCTAAGTATTTACTATTCATGTTATGAACAATGAGGCTATCATATTCATCTATCAGAACTACAACTTTTCCTCTTTTAGCTAACTCTTCAAGTAAACTGCTTAATACTAGGTCATATTCATAGTCATCTTGTATTTTTACATTGTATTTACTAGCAATATAAAGAAGCTTATTTTTTATCTCTTCTCTTAGACTATAGTCACTACTAAATATTATGCCACTAAAATCTATATGTATAACAGGATATTCTTTCCAATCATAATCTGTACTGTCTATATAGAGTCCTTTAAAGAGCTCTCGCTTTCCTTTAAAGATTGCCTCTAATGTGCTTAGCGTTAAGCTCTTACCAAAGCGACGAGGACGAGAAAGAAAATTGTATCTATTTCCCTGTGTTATTAGTCTATACAAATAAGATGTCTTATCTACATAGAGCTTATCACTTTTTATAAAGTTTTCAAAAACCGAGTCACTGGTATCAATACGTTTCATTTCATCCCCTCTTTGACTAGATATAACACTTCTGTCAGAGTGAACTACTTCGACTTTCGCTTCTCTTGGAACTTGGAGCAGTTCACTACTTTATATTAGCCTATCTTTCTTTTGCTCATCATGTAAAGCTTGTCCTTCTTAGAGAACCTACTCTACGCTTCTTTTTACTACAGCGCTTTTCCCTCTAAAAGCAATTCCTATTTTAATAATAGGCCTAATACCATTTTCATACATTTCAGCACAGTACTTTTTTTCGTCAATCTGCTTGAGAGCATTTTCTGCTAGTAGTGTTAAATCTACATGAGTATCATTAGTATGTTTGAATTCAAAAATAAAACCAGGAAGTATTTTTTCTATAGGTTTTAATTGGAGATCAAATCTTCCTAGCCCTGATTCTCTATTTGATTTAACTTGATAGCGGTCTCCAAGAGCAGCACATAGTCCAAGCATCATTCCATGATAGAAACTCTCATTAGCCGTATCTATAAAAGAAATGCTTTTTACCATAAAGCTTTCTAACAAAGATTGAAGTTTTTGACTATCTTTGGAGAAAATTGCTTCGCTAATAGAAATAGCAAAGTTGTTTTGCTTATATCGAGATAAAATCTCTTTCTTATAAACAAAGGCAATTTCTTTATTGGGAATAGTAACATCACATATTGAATTTCCATTTTGCTCCGGATAAATATGAGAAACTTTTAAATATCCAGCAACAAGTAAAAAGCTATATATACTATAAGGACTATTCTTTACTTCAGGATAGATTACACTTGTATCAATATATGTTGTAATCTTTTCACCTTGAAGTAATTTATATAGTCCCTCTGCTATTTCGGGAATGGAAAGAGAAACAATTTCTCCTATACAATCATTACTCCCAGTAGATTGCCAAAATGCTTTTGGAATGCAATTATCTGAAATGTAATTAATTACCGACCAAGGATTAAATATATCTGTATTACCAAATCGATAACCATCGTACCAAGTACATATTTCTTGATATTTTTCACTTTTCTCATAATAAGTGAGCATTTCAATAACTTCCTCTTTTGTAAAGCCAAAGAAGGAACTGTAACTATCATCCAAAATTGAATTAATTTTCAAATTATTCATTCCACTAAAGATAATTTCTTTGGCTACACGCAAGATTCCAGTAAGAAATCCGTATGCCAAATGTGAGTTATCTTTTAACCCACCAGAAAAGAAATTACGCATAAAATTAATAGTTTTTTGATAAAAATGGTGGCTATGACCTTGCTGGATTGGTGTGTCATATTCATCTATAATTATAATGCACTCTTTGCCATAATGTTTATCTAATAAAAGCGATAAAAGACCTAAACTCATTTGACAGTCTACTTCATCTACTTTTTCACTAGCAATCTTACGATATTGTTCTTTTTCGTATTCATTAAGTTTGCTGCTCTTTTTTAGCTCGTTATGGCGTATATATTCTTGAGCAATCAACTTCCGAATTATTTGAAATGTTTCCTCCCAAGTTGAGTATTTCGCATCCTTGAATGTTAAAAAAATAACAGGATATTGACCTTGATGTTGGGTATAGTAATCTCCACATTGCCAAATTTTTTTATCTTTAAAATAGATTGATGTATCTCCATCTGTCTTTTCGAAAAAGACACGGAGCATATCCATATTCAATGTTTTACCAAACCTGCGTGGTCGCATATATAGAGAAACAAGTGGTTTTGTATCTAGAAAATCCCGTATTAATAAAGTTTTATCTACATAGTAATAGTTACTTACTGCAACTTTAAAATCAGAAACACCTATAGGCAGAGGTTTCCTTTTTTTATTATCATTTGCTAAAATGAAACTACTAGGGATTCTCCATGTTCTATTTTTTTTACGGCCCCTTTAATCTCGCCTTTTTGGCACATTTGCTGAATTCTACGAGTAGATATTCCTATAGAATCTGCAGCATTTTTGACAGATAAGTATTCCATAAACAACCTTTAATTGTAGTTTAATGGTATTATCCATTGACTAGCGAAATAAATCAATCATAATTTCGCTTCAAACGAAATATCTACTTTAGATTTCGCTATATATAACGAAAAAAACGGCATAACAATTAAGCTACGCCGCGTCTCTTTTCATTTATAGAAAAAGTTATTTTACATTTGCAATAAGCATTGTCTTTGGGTCTAAAGATACCTTTGCTGGCTTAGGAATATTCTCTCCGTGTGCTCTAACAACAGTTAAGTTAACTTTGTCATTCTTATCATCATACTTAAGAGCTACAAGAACATCGATGAATGGATAGTACTTCTCAAGTGTATTAGGAACACCATATTCATCAAATACAACATCTGGTCTTACAGGAGAGACTGCAAACCATACTTCAATATTCATCTTCTTTGCAAAGGCCTTAATCTTCTCGATGTCTTCTTCACTTGCAATTGTAAGCTTGAAGCCATCAAAGAGAACTGCGTCTGCCTTAAATGCGCCATGACTAATAAGAGATTCTAAAGATTCAAGTACTCTTTCAATAGGAACCTGTTCCTGAGAGAAGTTCATAACTACTCTGTTAGCAAGAATCTGATTGTAGACATCCTGAGCATCATCGAGAGAATTTGATTCAACTATCTCTCTATAGACCTCTTTATACCAATTAATAACGTGCTCAACATTGCCTGAGAATGAAACATGAATAACATTCTCACCTTTGAAAAGCTTATCTGTTGCGATATGAACAAGGCAAGCGGTTTTACCAACACCCTTACGTGAAACAATTACGCCAAGGTTACCCTTTCCAAGTCCGCCGTTTATAGATTCTTCGAAAGCCCTAAGTGGACTAACACTGTTCAACTGCTTTAAATCCATTGTTAATTCCTCCGGATAATTTAACTATAACACACAGCTATACTGCTGTGTGCTATTTTTAAATTTTTAATTATTTCTGGTTCTTCTTTTCCTGATACTTCTTCTTTAACTCTTCAGCAACACTCATTGGAACCTTACCATACTTAGCAACTTCCATAGTGAATTCTGCCTTACCCTGAGTAAGAGAACGAAGTACAGTTGAATAACCAAACATTTCGGCAAGAGGAACTTCAGCAATAACTGTACACTGGTTGTTATCTTCTGTTGATGAGATAATCATACCTCTTCTCTGGTTGATAGAACCAAAAATATTACCCTGGAATTCGCTAGGTCCCTCAACTTCAACCTTCATAATAGGTTCAAGAATAACAGGCTTAGCCTTCTCATATGCTTCCTTAAATGCAGCAATTGATGCAATCTGGAATGCCATATCTGATGAGTCAACTGGGTGCCATGCACCATCGTTAACGCAAACCTTAACTCCAAGAACTGGGAAGCCAAGGAGAGATCCCTTCTTAACAGCCTGCTGGAAGCCCTTATCACAAGATGGGATATATTCTGTAGGAATTGCACCACCCTTTACTTCATCAACAAACTCATAGTCTGGAGCTGGTTCATCTGGATTTGTCTGTACTGTTGGCTCAATATAACCTGCAACACGAGCATACTGACCAGAACCACCTGTCTGCTTCTTGTGAGTATAGTTGAAGTCTGCACGCTGGCTGATAGCCTCTCTGTAAGCTACTTCAGGCTGTCCAATTGTGACTTCAGCTTTATATTCTCTCTTCATTCTCTCGATGTAAACATCAAGATGAAGCTCTCCCATACCCTTAATAATTGTTTGGTTAGACTCTGGGTCAACATAGGTCTGGAAAGTTGGGTCTTCCTTTGTAAATCTGTTGAGAGCCTTAGCCATATTATCTGCAGCTTTCTTATCTACTGGTGTGATAGCAAGTGAGATTACAGGATTAGGAACATACATACTTGTCATTGAGTAATTGAGAGATGGATCACAGAAAGTATCACCACTAGCACAATCAATACCAAATAGAGCTGCTATCTCGCCACATCCACACTCTGAGATGTCTTCCATAGTTGATGCATGCATCTTGACAAGTCTTCCAACAAGGAACTTCTTTCTGCTTCTTGTATTAAGAAGAGTGTCACCCTTCTTAATTCTTCCCTGGTATACACGAATGTATGTGAGCTGACCATACTGACCATCTTCTAGCTTGAAAGCGAGAATAACTGGCTTAGCATCTTCTCTTGATTCAAGAATTACTTCCTTTTCGTTGTTATCAAGGTCAAGAGCAGTATTTGTAACATCTGTTGGGTTTGGTAGGTAATCAATAACACCATCCAAGAGAGGCTGAATACCCTTATTCTTATGTGCAGAACCCATGTAAACAGGGCAAAGCTCAAGGTTAATTGTTGCTCTTCTGATGCATTCCTTGAGTAAGTCGATTGAGACATTGTCTTCAAGCATTGCTTCCATGAGAGCATCGTTACCTGTACACATAGAGACAGCATCTAAGAGCTCTTCTCTCTTTTCCTGTGCTTCATCGAGTAATTCAGCAGGAATTTCTTCAACTCTTAAGCCATCCCCTGCAGGACCAGCATCAAAGTAGTTAGCCTTCATGTTAACAAGGTCAACAACACCAACATGCTTATCTTCAAGACCAATTGGAATTTCCATTAAAACAGCATTAAGACCAAGCTTTTCAATAAGCTGATCCTTTACTCTATATGGATTAGCACCAGTTCTATCACACTTGTTTACAAATGCAATACGTGGAACATGATATCTCTTCATCTGGCGGTCAACAGTAATAGACTGAGACTGAACACCACCAACAGAACAAAGAACAAGAATAGCTCCATCAAGAACTCTTAGTGATCTTTCTACCTCAATAGTAAAGTCAACGTGACCCGGGGTATCGATAATGTTAATCTCATGGCCCTTCCAATCCACGTTGGTTGCAGCAGATGCAATTGTGATTCCTCTCTCTCTTTCAAGCTCCATAGAGTCCATTGTTGCACCAACTCCATCCTTTCCACGAACCTCGTGAATAGCATGAATCTTGTTGCAATAGTAGAGAATACGCTCTGACAGGGTTGTCTTACCTGAGTCAATGTGTGCGCTAATACCGATGTTTCTCATACCAAGAAGATCGTGCTTCATAGTGTTTCTATACCTCTGTAGTAATTGAGAGTGGAGTAACCACATCTCTTAATATCTAATAAATTTCCAACTTTTGAATATTATGGATTTTACTTTTTTTATGCAAGTATTTTGTTCAACAAAAATAAGTTATAACCATAACCATAGATAAAATTTAACATTTACATCTTACCCTGGCAATATATAGCCACTTCAAAAACCCTTTCTTGAGTGTTAAAATCGTGTTATGGCAACAATATTTGAAAAAATTAGAGATGGACTTATTCCATCAGTTAAGATTTATGATGACGATCTTTGTTTTGTCATTCTCGACCTTTCTCCTGTAAATAAAGGCCATGCTCTTGTTATCGCAAAAGAGTGTGCTCCAACAATGACAGATGTAAATAATGAGACTCTTCATCATATGATTGACGTAGCAAAATTAGTCGACAAAAAGATGAGAGAAGTTCTTAAAGCAGACGGAACTAACGTTATTATCAACAATGGCCCCGCATCAGGACAGGAAGTTCCTCATCTCCATATTCACGTTATTCCACGCTATTTTGACGACAACAAAACATTTGCTTTTCCTAAGAAAGATAAATATGACGAGGGCGAAATGGCCAAATATGGAGAATTATTAAAGATATGAGAAAAACTGTAGCTTTACTACTCTTATTGGTTTTCTTCTTCCAGTCATGTGCAACTTACACAATTAGCGAAGCAAGAGATAAAATTGTCTATCCTGAAAAGTCAGAGGTAGTAACTCGCTACAATGACATAATAGAAAAAGAATTAGAGAAAGAGGAAGAACAGAAAAAAGAAGAGGAAAACGCTAAGGTAAATAACTACCCTCTTAATCTCTTTACTCTCTCATACCCATTCTATTATAACCCTGTTAAAAACAATACTTTCACCTTAAGTGACAAAGAAACAGTAATAGCTACTCTATTCATACCTCTCGGAGAAGAAAGACTATCTGATGAAGCACTTGCTTCTATTCAGAATCAGTTAGAGCAACATAAATTCTCAATAATTGCTCTCTCCGGTGCAATAGATAACCAAGTTAGACTAGCAACGCTAATTGGTAAAGATGCTGTTACAACTAAAGGTGGGACAATAATTTTCTCTGATGGTGTCTTATCTTCAATGCATGACTCGTACATAGAATTAAATCTTACAGAAAATAAGAAAATTGCTCTTTTAAGTGAAGATTTCCATCCTATCGTACCTTATGTAGATACTGTAGATGAGGCACTAGAGCTTGTGTCAGAGCTAGAAAAGGCAGAACTTGAAGAGTTGATTAATAGAGTCTCTATGCCAAAAGAAGAGAGCAAAATTCTCTTCCTTTCTTCTCTTTCTCCTTCATCTCTAGATTGGTCAGATTGGACAGAATATCCATATAGAAGAGATTACCAATTTCTGTTCTCAGATACGCTATCTAACCTAAATTGGTTTGATGCATTTAATCTCTCTAGATTTAATGAAGAGACAGAGAGTGGTATTACTAGACGCTTTGGGGAATATGAAGAAAGATTAGACTTTGTCTATTTTAAAGGAATGATTGAACTTTCATCTTATACATTCCCAATAGAGAATTTAGCTAACACACCTATAGTTGCCACTTTTCTAATTCCATAGTTATCTTACTAATGGAGGCAAAATATGATTTACCACATTAGTAAAGATGATTATGAAAGAGAGGTTTTAAATTCCTCTTTGCCAGTTGTCTTAGATTTCTATGCTGATTGGTGTGGTCCATGTAAAGCAGAAGGAAAAATATTGGAAAAGCTCGATCCTGAATTTGATGGAAAGATTAAGATATGCAAGTCAAATGTTGACGAGAATCCAGATTTTGCAGAGATGTTTGGAATACAGACAATTCCAACTCTTATCTTCTATAAAGATGGGAAAAAGCTTGGCCAGTATTCGGGCGTCTTAGACAAAGAGGGCATTAAGAGAATGCTAGAAATTTAACCTTACCCAATAAAAAACTCCAGAGAACAAAAACTCTGGAGTTTTT
>DHMZ01000061.1:0-3434 GCA_002406055.1 Spirochaetales bacterium UBA4629 | reverse complement strand
TTAGCAGCTGTCTTACCAGCACCCATAGCTGAAATAACTGTTGCAGCACCTGTTACAGCGTCTCCACCAGCATAAACACCCTCACGAGATGTTAGACCATCTTCGTTAACAATGATTCCACCATGAGCATTTACCTCAAGACCCTTAGTTGTGTTCTTGATAAGTGGGTTTGGACTTGTTCCAATAGCCATAATAACAGTATCAACATCAAGGACGAATTCGCTTCCTGGAATTGGAATAGGTCTTCTTCTACCCTTCTGATCTGGTTCGCCAAGTTCCATCTTAATACACTTGATTCCTGTAACAAAGCCATTTTTTGGATCTCTTGGGTTATCTGGATTATTAAAGCCTAAGATTTCAACAGGGTTATTGAGAAGCTGGAAGTCGATTCCTTCTTCCATAGCGTGCTCTACCTCTTCCTTTCTAGCAGGAAGCTCATGTAGAGATCTTCTGTAAACGATGTAGACATGCTCAGCGCCTAGTCTAAGAGCTGTTCTTGCAGCATCCATAGCAACGTTACCACCACCAACGACAGCAACCTTACCACCCTTCATAATTGGTGTATCTGGGTCAGCTAGATAAGCCTTCATAAGGTTAGATCTAGTTAAGAATTCATTAGCTGAGTAGACTCCCTTATATGCTTCGCCAGGAATACCCATGAAGTTAGGAAGACCAGCACCAGAACCAACAAATACTGCTTCATACCCTCTCTCAAAGAGTTCATCGATAGTAAGAGTCTTTCCGATAACAACGTTTGTGTCGATATCAACACCAAGCTCCTTTAGGCCTTCAACTTCCTTTGCAACAATTGACTTTGGAAGACGGAATTCAGGAATACCATAAACAAGAACACCACCAGCTGTATGGAGTGCTTCAAATACAGCAACCTTATATCCTTTCTTAGCTAAATCACCTGCACAAGTTAAACCAGAAGGACCAGAACCAACGATAGCAACCTTATGGCCATTAGCCTTAGGCTGAACTGGCTTTGTCTTTACATTTGCGTTATGGTAGTCAGCAACAAAACGTTCAAGTCTACCAATTCCAACTGGCTCGAACTTTACGCCAAGAGTACACTTACTCTCACACTGGCTTTCCTGAGGACAGACACGACCACATACAGCAGGAAGAGAAGAAGAAAGAGTAATTGTCTGATAAGCTCCTTCAAAATCTTCATTCTTAATATGAGCAATAAACTCAGGAATACTAATATTTACAGGACAACCCTGAACACATGGACGTGTCTTACAATTAAGACATCTCTTAGCTTCATCAACAGCTGTCTGAACATCATAACCAAGAGCAACCTCATTGAAGTTATGAGCTCTTACCTCTGGTGCCTGTGTTGGCATCTCATGTTTTTTTGGATTAATAGGCATACTCTTCTCTCCTCAAGCTTTCTTAAAAAGATTGCATGCTTCTTCATAAGCATGGTGTTCGAAGTCAGAGTACATTCTTCCTCTACTCATGGCCTCATCAAAATCGACCTCGTATCCATTAAAGTCTGGTCCATCAACACATGCAAACTTAGTTACCTTCTTACCGTTTTCATTTAATGTTAGACGACAACCACCACACATGCCTGTACCATCAATCATGATAGGGTTCATTGAAACTGTTACAGGTACACCATAAGGCTTACATGTAAGAACAACAAACTTCATCATAATAACTGGACCGATAGCAATAACCATATCGAACTTCTCACCAGCATCTAAGAATTCCTTTAGAGGAACTGTTACGTTACCATGTCTACCATATGAACCATCATCAGACATAACAACTAAGCGGTCAGAAGCAGCCTTAAATTCATCTTCACAAATAAGAAGATCTTTGTTTCTAAAACCAATAATTGATGTTACATTAGCTCCAAGCCTATGGAATTCCTCTGCAACAGGCATTGCAATAGCGCAACCTACTCCACCACCAATAATACAGACCTTCTTAATGCCCTCTGTATGTGTTGCAACTCCAAGTGGGCCAACAAAATCCTGGAGGTATTCACCTTCATTCTTGTGATTAAGCTTTTCAGTTGTAGCTCCTACAATCTGGAAAATAATCTTAACTGTTCCTTCTTCTGGGTTACTACCAGCAATAGTTAAAGGAATTCTTTCACCATTCTCATCAACACGAAGAATAATGAACTGACCAGGCATAGCCTTCTGAGCTACGAGAGGTGCTTCAATTTCCATCTGTGTAACAGTTGGATTTAAATTCTTTTTTCTTACAATTTTGTACATACACAAACTCTCACAATTAATTTATTCATGTAATCCATTCGAAACATACTAGTTAAACTAACTAATACATACCATATATAATATTATCGATAAATTCTTAACAAGTGAAGACCTAATTACCCTTCAGCGTTATATAAACCTATTTTAGTGATAGCTAAAAGATACGTTTGATTAAGCCTTTAAAGAATTGAGGGTATTTATATTATCAACATTAAGAATGGAGTTGCACTCTACTCTATGCTTTAGATGCCACCTTCTCGTCAGAGACTACAATGCTAACCTTATCTCTATCATCGTACTCAAAGGTAAGAAGATAGTAGTAGTTTTCTGTAGTTAGAAAATCAAACCGCGTAAAGAAAAGTAACTCATACCACAAGGATAACGCAATTAGAACTTTGTAGTTGGCGATGTTGTCGTTGTAAAAAACGTATTGACGAGTACTCTTTTTTTGTGTACATTATTGTTATGAGATACTTAGTAGGTTTGAACAAGAAAAGTTTAAAGAATCTAAAAAAACTTCCAATAAACGCTCAATACGTTTTGGATGATTTATTAAAAGCAATAGCAGAAACTGGTCCTGTTCAACCTTCTTTCAGTCACTATAGTAAATTGTCTGAGAATGAGTATCATTGCCATCTAAACTATCATTGGGTTGCTTGTTGGCGTTGTGAAAATGGTAAATATAAAGTGGAGGTATATTATGTTGGTAGTCGTGAATCAGCCCCATATTAATGATTTTAAGATTGAAGGCTCAATCTCTCCTATTACTCTTGATAATCTCAAGAATATGTTCGGAAATTATCTTAAGGTAGAAGAAGAGGACGACGAATGGGTAGACTTTAGAGATACCGATTGGTTTAAAGAAATCGAAGCTAGTCGTACTCCTAGTGTTAATTTGAAATTCTATCGTACTCAAAATCACATGACACAAACTGAATTAGGTGCAATGTTAGGACTAAAAAAACAATATATTTCTGACATGGAGCATGATAGAAAAGAGATTTCAAAAGCTATGGCAAAGAAACTCGCAAAGATTTTCAATGTCCCTGTTTCTAGGTTTATTTAAGAAAGCAAAAACCGGTCGTTTTGACCGGTCTTTTTGAGGTATATGAACTACTCCACTTTTGCTTTTCCTAGAAGTTAGAACTTCTTGCTCCAACCACTACTTCTAGAATAAAAAGAGGTACCTAAGTT
>DHMZ01000049.1:943-11677 GCA_002406055.1 Spirochaetales bacterium UBA4629 | reverse complement strand
CCATTGTTCTCGGTTGCTGATTTGATTTGGTTAGGGTCTTTTACTGTTATCTCATCTCTCCTAACCATAACTCCGTCAAACTCTGGATACTTCTCAAATACGTCAGCCTGAATAGCAGAATTTCCATTGTTGTTTATGCTTGAATACATATCTGTTTCAAGAAGTTCTCTTGTCAATGGATTTCTAATATTCAAAAAGGCTTTGATAGTATTGCTACCATATGAAGGAACGCCTTGACCTCCAATAGCGAAGTATATCCCTTTGCCACTTAATCCTGCTCTTTCTCCTACTTTAAATGTGTCGAAATCTGCGTTTGTAGTATGATAAACAGCTAAAGGCTCTCCGTTCTCATCAACTACTTTACTAGCGTTATCGGGGTCGTTAATCCAATCACCAAACCACTTGATGAAGTTTGGAGTCCTTACTTGTATCCACTGTTCCTCGGTAAGCTTTGTATTCTTTCCGTTTGGAGCTTTAAGCCATTCAGAAGTTCCATAATATTTCTTTCTAACAGAGTTATATTTAGATTGAGAAGAAGAAATGTCCTTGACAGATTCGCCATTTGAACTGTATACAGAATAGTCCATAGTAGTTTGGTCTTGAGGATTGACTTCACGTAATTCCGAAGCTATATTTATTATAGAACTTGATATTTCAGGTTTTAGCTCGGACTTCGTATCCGTGTACACCCTCCACTCGTTGGAGGCTTTTTTATTGGCAATTTCAATTTCTTGAGGGTTGTACACATTTATTACGTAAGATTCACTATTGCTTTCAAACTTCATGTTCTCTAGGCTATTTAAGTTTATCGGAGTAGATATCACGACAACAGCAACGTCTGCTTTCTCTGTCGCTTTCTTCAATTTATTTCTAACTTTTCCAAATGAATTTGTAAACTTAAACTCATAAGTTCTACCGTCTTCAGCAAGAGCACTAATACCGTCGGACAATGAATAGTTATCAAATCTCTGATACCCAGCAATATCGTTTAAAAATCTATCCATATAACGAGGCAGAAGAATTAAATCTTTTCCTAGAAGTTCCTTTGTTAATCTTGCTGTCAGATATTCTTCCTGCATAGGCATATCATGATTATCATTTTGTAGACCGTCTAACATCTCAACACCATTGGCAACTTGATGCTTGGGATAACTTTGAATAATTTCTTTGATTATTCTTGTTTCTTCTTCACTCGCTACCTGCTTATTAGTTGACTTAATAAACTTCTCACTATATTTTTGCCTAAGTTCTTCTTCTATTTCTTCATCAACATATCTAACCCTCTGATTGAGATTGTCAGTAGCTGTGTATGTGTTGCCGTCCTGATAGATAGAAAGAACTGCATCTTCTAGAGTACGTGGTGCAAAGTTCCTGTTGTTGAATTCTCCAATGAGTCCCTTGTACAAGCTCTTCAACTTCTGAACAATCTTCTTGAAGATATCTTTAAGTGTAGAAGGTAGAGAGTTCATAACACCTTCAAAAGGGTCAATGAGAATTGCCGTAGGCATTCTAGAAAGAGTTCTTCAATAGCTGGGTTGCCTGACTGAATATCAACTTCAACTTTCTCATCACTAACTTCGTCAAGCGTCTCTGTTTTCTTCTCACAGCTTCATATCATTAAATGTAGCAGCTATTCTTTTTACTAAAAAAGTCCTCCTATATTTTACACAGAAGGACTACGGATAAATAAGACTCTAATCAACCCTTTCTTGATTCATATACTGCAGCACCACCTAAGAAGTATTTAGATAATGTGAAGAAAAGAATAAACATAGGAATAGAAGCAAGAAGTGCACATGCCATCAAAGCTCCCTCGTCTGTTTGCTTTTCTTCTGCAAACTTAGAAATATAAAGCGGAACTGTCTTCATCTTTTCTGCCTGAGAACACAAAAGTGGCCACAAGAGGTTATCCCATTGGTTTCTGAAAGAAAGTATACCTAGAGTTGCTACTACTGGTGTAGAGTTAGGAAGAACTATACGATAATAAATCTTAAATTCGCTTAGTCCATCAACACGTGCAGCATCCAAATATTCACTTGGGAATGTAATAAGATACTGTCTCATTTGGAAGACACCAAAAGCACTTACTAAGAAAGGAATAATTAACCCAGGTATTGTATTAATAAGCTTAAACTTAGAAGCAACTAAGTAGAGAGGAATCATGATTGCCTCAAAAGGAATCATCATTGTACTCATAATAGCCATAAATACAGCTGTTTTACCCTTAAAATTAAACTTAGCTAGGCCGTATCCACAAAGTGAAGAAAGAAGGACTGTTGTTATAGAACAAGTAATAGCAACAACTAATGAGTTGTAGAGATTGCGAAGGAAGATCTTTTCCCCATGATTACCCATTACTGCTTTAATAAAGTTCGTAAAGAATGTTCTAGATTCTGTTGTGAAGTATGCTTTACTAGGTATCCAAGTGTAAGGCATTGACATAATCTGCTTAGCATCCATGAATGCAGCAGTAACCATAAAAATCAATGGCATTATTGTAAAGATAAGCACAATGATTAAAACAATATAAGTTAGGATTTCCCCAATTGTTATCTTTCCGACAAATTTATTATTATTCATTGTACACCTCAATACTCAGTTTCATCACCGCTCTTCTGAGAAGCAAACTGCAAGAACGTTAAGAAAAGCATAATTACAAAGAGAATAATTGACATTGCGCTAGAACGACCAAGCTTTCTATTTACAACACCAGTGTAGTAAATATTCATAGTAATTACATCTATTGGTTCTCTTGCTGCTCCTCCTTGGACGAACATATATTGTGTACTAAATGTTTTTAGACACTGTAACATTGCCATGATAGAAACAAGCATGATTGTAGGCTTTAACAATGGAAGAGTAATCTTCCAGAATGTATGCCACCGAGATGAACCATCTACAATTGCCGCCTCATAAAGCATCGGTGGAATTGATGCAAGTCCTGTAATGAACAGGATTGTAAAATAACCAATATACTTCCAGAAATATACAATAATAGTTGAAACTCTAAGCATAGAGTTACTTGTAAGCCATTGATAATCTTTTCCTGATGTGTGCATTACCCAATTTGCAACTTGGTTAAAAAGTCCCGTAGGCTGAAACAGAATCATCCAAATTGTTGCAGCAACAACAGAAGAAAGAACTGCAGGAGTATAATAAGCAAGCTCTATCATTTTTGATTGACTAGGCCTGCGTAATTGCATAATTAATACAGCAAGTATTAAAGAAATAACTACCATAGGAACAAATGTTCCAATAGTAAAAATACCTGTTGCAACTAAAGAATTTACAAGGGAAAAACCTCCATTTGATTGAGTAAATAGGTATTTGTAATTCTCAAATCCAACAAAATCCCAAGTACGTCTAATTGCATCACGATTTGTAAGGCTTGTGATGAAAGCACTAATAATTGGATAAAAGCTAAAAATAGCAAAAAAGATAAGACATGGAATGGTAAAAGCAAAGCCCCATCTTGCTTGTTTTCTTTCTATGCTATAGTGTCCAGTTTTTTTCATTTATAACCTTCCATATAGCGGGCCGAAAAAATCGACCCGCCTAAAGATAAAACTCTAAAATAACGAATTAGTCAGCAAGAATTTCGAGAACATTCTTCTGAAGTGCATCATATGCATCGCTTGGTGTAACACCCTGGAGCATAACCTGCTTGATAGCAGAGTTAATCTGGCTCTGGATTTCAGAAGCACCCTTCTTGTAGTATACAATGTGAGAGCGAGCAAAGTCGTTCTTGAATACTTCAGAATATGGCATATTAGCATATGTTTCACCATTCATGAGGCTCTTTGTAGGCTGGATAAGTCCGACCTGTGTTAGATACTCTTCAGCATGTCCTTCAGTTAAGAGGAAGTACTTAATGAGTTCCCAAGCCATCTTCTGCTCTCTTTCACTCTTGTCTGCGTTAACCATGTAGAAATGGCCATAATAACAACCAGCAACGTCCTTAACAGCATCTTTAAATACTGGATATGGAGCTACCATCCACTCGCCACTGTTGTAGAAGTTAGGGTTATCAGAAAGGATTCTAGCTTCCTGGTAGAGACCTGTGTTAGCCATAGCGATATCATTGTTATCCTTATTGAAAAGCTTTCTAGCAGCTGTGAGAGTTGGAGAACCAAGATTCTCTCCAGATGGTCCCCAATTCTGCATGAATGTAAGAGCCTTAACCCAAGCATCCTTGTTTACACAACCCTCTGTTTCAGAGAGAGAGCCGCCAAGCTGTTCAACCATTGGAACGAAGTATGTAAGTTCATAAGAATATCTGAAATCGAAACCACGTCTTGTGATAATGTCACCATCTCTGATAATAATCTTCTTACTTACTTCAACCATGTCTTCCCATGTCTTTGGGTAATCTGTTTCTGGGTCTAAGCCTGCATCTCTAAATACCTTCTTGTTCATGAAGATAGACCAGTTTGTGAGTTCTAGAGGAAGACCATAAACATCACCATCATAGTAAACAGCATCAATCATGCCATCTTCATAATAAGAAAGAAGATCTTTAGCATCTTTGAAACCAAGTGTCTTGTAGTCACATGGAGCTACACGACCAGCTTCAATATACTGATACTCATTTTCAATAGGAAGGTTAAAGAAAGATGGGCCTTCACCTGCAGCAAAAGCTGTCTGAACAAGTTCTCTGAGCTTTTCAGCACTCTGCTTTGTTACGTTAACTGTTACATTTGGATGCATCTCGCAGAATTCTGCAATATACTTTTCTTCAAGAGCCTGTCTAGCAGCATCTTCGTGTGTCCAGAATTCAAGTACGATAGGACTATTATCTTCGACTTCTGTTGTTCCCTGTGCAAAAAGTGGAACAAAAATAGCTAAAACGAGCATTAAAGCGATAATCGTTTTTTTCATTTTTTTCCTCCAAAAAATTACTATCGACTATTTTTACATACTTTTTTTGATATGTGTAAAAAAAATGAAGAAAATATTAAAAAAAATACATTTTAATAAATTTTATTTATGGAAACTTCTTTTTTTATAAAAAAAACAAACAACCTATTTGTTTTGTCTTTACATATTTTTATTTTATGTAATATAAAAGAATAAAAAATCTGAAGAGTGAAGTTATACGTCTACAAGGAAAAATGCTATTCTCAAACTAATCAAGTATGAAAAACAAAGTCGTTTTATTTATTTTTTTAATCATAATTACGTTATCTATAACTAGTTGTAATGATGGCACTATAAAGATAGTACATGCAAGCGACCTCCACTATATGTCGCATTCCCTTATCGAAGACGATGATTTTTTATGGGAAGTAACAGAATTTGGCGACGGAAAAGATATACTACACTCTTCAGATATAACATCTGTTTTTGTTTCAGATATGTTAAAAATGAAACCAGATGTTGTAGTTTTAACTGGCGATTTAACTCTTAATGGAGAGAAAAAAAGTAACGAAGAACTGAGAGAAAAACTAAGTGTTCTTAAAGAAAATGGAATCAAAGTACTAGTTATAACAGGTAACCATGATGTCAACAGAAAGGCCTATAGATATACAGATGTAGGAGTCGAAGAAGTAGAATCATTATCAAGCCAAGAATTTGAAGATCTTTGGTATGACTACGGCTATGGCGATGCTCTATATCATGATGATTGGTCTAATTCTTATGTCTACAGTGTAAATGAAAAGTTATGGCTTCTTGCTATCGATAGTAATACCGGCATGAAGGGAATAATAAGAGGGACTACTTTAAATTGGATTGAAACAGTTTTAAAGGAAGCTAAAGAAAAGAATATAAGAGTTATCTCACTCACCCACCAAAACCTTTTTGTTCATAACTCACTCTTTACTTGGGGCTATCAGCTAGATAATGCTCAAAAACTAATAGATTTATTCAAGGAATATGATGTTCACCTAAATCTTTCGGGTCATCTCCATGTTCAAACAATAAAAGAAGAAGATGGCATTACAGATATAGCTGTTTCTTCCCTATCTGTTACACCTTTGCAATATGGAATTCTAACTATCGATGACAACAAACTTACATATAAAACAAAATCAATCTCATCAGAACAACTTAAAAACGAAGCAAAACTCTTATTTGATACCTGCACAAAAAACAAAATAGAACGAGATTTCAGCGATTCTTTATCTGAAGAAGAAAGGACTATGCTTACTTCAATTGCTGTAAAACTTAATAGAGAATACTTCGAAGGGAAGATTAATCCATTAAGCGAAGAAGAACTTAATGCCTTAAAGAACTCCTCTATAGGTTTCTTCTCCTGTTATTTAGTGAATATCTATTCTCCCGATGTTGATAACAGAAACTGGCAAAGTAAGTCGCAATAGGATTTATCAAGATACTTTTCTAGCTTCTTTCGGCTCCGCATTTGCAAATAATTGACGTGATTATAAACATAATGCCAAGAGTAATTGAACCTTCAATACTTGGGTTAAAGTCTGCCTTTTCACCTGTTACTGCACTCATAATACCATAGAAGATTGCACTTAAGAGTAACGAAGCAAAAGGAATAACAATTATTAGTATTCCCAATCTCTTCATGTCTTCAGAAACTCTAAAAGAAAAAGGTGTCTTTTCTTTTAAGCATAATTCAAAGAACTTTACTGCATAGTAAGCAAGTACAATTTCTCCAATACAGAAGATAATTACGCCTATAGTGGATGCATATATAGCTGTCATGCTCATATTGGCATTCTCTTCAATTAGCCCTTTTATTGTAACTCCACCAAGTTTTACTCCATCAAAGCCAAGAGCAAAACTAATTAGACCAATAGATGCTAAAGAAAGCCCTACTATTGAACAGATGAACGCAATTTTACTTAAAATTCTTCCTAATTTGGAAAGCGCAAGTAATGTTTCTAACGAACTGTTTTTCATTTTTATCCCCACTTAATTTCTATTTTTTTACTAACAAAGTAAAAATCTCATCTTTATTAAAATCCCCATCGATAAATGATGGAACTTCCTTGATTGCTTTGAGAGTACTTAAACTAAACTGAGTTAGAATCAAATCGATATCTTTCTCTTCATATGGACATGAAGAAGAAACTATTAAGGTTGCAATACTATGAACGACAAGCCATAGCGACCTAAAATAAAAAGAAGCTTCTTTTTCAGATAAGTTATATATATTCATTAAAGATTTAGAGACAAGCCCTTCAGTATTTTCAACAGCATTGTACTCTGCACTCTTCTCTGAAAGAAATAATAAACGATATAGCTCAGGTTTTTCCCTAGCAAAAAGAATATATGCTTTACCTACCCCCAAAAATGGAATTTTAAATAACAATCCCCTGTTAATATAGCTATCATAGCTTTCTTTAACCTTTACTCGCACTAGCTTCTTAAGTTCACCCATTGTTTTAAAGGCTGTAAAAATGGGCCTAGTAGAGGTATTAAGACGAGTCGCTATTCTCTTTGCTGTTAATGCTCTATAGCCCTCCTTTTCCACTATTTTATATGCCACATCTACTATTTCTTCTTTTGAATATTTGTTAACAGGTGCCATAATACTTCCAAAATACATCATACGATGCACATCATGATGTGCATATTATATAAACTGTTTATCATTGTCAATAAAACTTTGTCCAAAACTTGATCCATGATTATTTTTTGTATAGGAGACGAAATATGGAAGATAACAAAAAAGTAATGCTAATCGGATGTGGAATGGTAGGCATGAGCTATGCATATGCACTCCTATTTGAGCAAATTGTTGATGAACTCGTTCTTGTCGATGTGGTAAAGGAAAAGGCTGAGGGAGAAGCAATGGATCTAAACCATTCTTTAGCATTTGCTCCTTCAAGCATTTATATTCACACTGGAGATTACAGTGATGCGAAAGATGCAGACCTAATTGTTATCGCTGCAGGCGTAAACCAAAAAGAAGGCGAAAGCAGATTGGATTTGCTTTCTCGTAACTACGATGTTTTTAAATCAATTATTAAGCCTGTGGTGGAAAGTGGCTTTAATGGAATCTTCTTAATTGCAACTAATCCAGTAGATATTATGACAATGATAGTACAAAAGCTCTCCAATTTTCCTCCTGAGAAAGTAATTGGATCAGGAACAACTCTCGATACAGCAAGGTTAAGATACTTACTTGGTGCTTCCTACTCTGTTGACCCAAGAAATGTTCATGCATATGTAATTGGGGAACATGGAGAAAGCGAATTTGTTCCTTGGTCACAAGCGCATATAGCAACAACGTCAATCGAAGAGCTTGAGAAAAATAGTAAAGAACCATGTAAAAAAGAAGAGCGAAAAAGAATTGAAACCGAAGTTAGAACAAGCGCAGCCAAGATTATAAAAAGCAAAAAGGCAACCTATTATGGAATTGGAACAGCTCTTGTTAGAATTACAAAGGCTATCTTTTCAAACGAAAACAGTGTCTTAACTGTTTCTTCTAATACAAGCGGCGCTTTTGACTTAGATAACGTATCTTTGGGCTTACCAAGAATAATTGGCAGAAATGGTGTTGTAAGCCTTCTTCCTATGTCACTAAAAAAGGAAGAAGAGGAAAAACTAAGAGAAAGTGCATCTATTGTTAAAGATGCCTTTATAAAGATTACTAAAAACGACAACTAATTATAAGAATCAAAGGTGAAGCGTGCTTTATTGTTCGCTTCACTATGACTTATCCCATAAAGTACCATTTTAGCATATACCTCTAGCCCAAAACTCAAATATACATTCTTAAAAAAATCAGTTATATACAATCTACTCTTAAAAGTACAATTGGCTACTATAAAGTACTGAATCTCTCGAACCCAAAATGCCAAATCTCTCTAATTAAAATTGACAAATCACTCGAATTAGACCAACTCTTGGTATATAAGTAGCCTTTATAATGGACAAAAATCTTTACAAGCCAAGAATAATTAATTCTCAAATTGATGAATACCTTTCTGCATTTGGTGCTCTTTGTATAGAGGGACCTAAATGGTGTGGAAAAACATGGTCTTCTGCATTTCATAGTAATAGCGAAATCTACATTGCGGATCCATCGGGAAATTTCCAGAACAGAAGGCTTGCACTACTTGATCCATCCCTTATTCTCGAAGAAAGACACCCTAGACTTATAGACGAATGGCAAGAAGTTCCCCAAATATGGGATGCTATACGTTTCGAAGTTGATAAAACAAAAGAGAAAGGGCAATTTATATTAACAAGCTCTGCTACTCCGAACCATAAAGGTATTTTTCATAGTGGTGCTGGTCGCATTGCAAGGATTCGAATGCGTCCAATGTCTTTATATGAAACTGGACACTCTAATGGAGTGATTTCACTTAAAGAATTATGCAACGGAAGATGTCCGATGAGGTTTACTGGCAAAGTCAACTTAAAAGACTTAATTGACTACATAATTCGAGGTGGATGGCCAAACAATCAAGAAGTATCAATAGAATCAGCAAGACTACTTCCACTACAGTATTTAGAAGCAATTCTCTCTGATGATATTGAAAGGATTGATGGAATTAAGAGGGACAAACGTAAAATGGAACTGCTATTACGCTCTCTTGCAAGAAATGAATCTACAACAGCAACAAATAAACGTTTAAAAGACGATATCAAAGAAATAGATAATGAGGATATCGTTGTAGAAACTGTATCAAGCTATTTAGATGTCTTAAATAGACTTTTCCTTATTGAAAACCAGAAGCCATACTCTAGTGGAATTAGATCTTCTGTTAGAGTTAAGCAAGCAGAGAAGCGACATCTAGCTGACCCTTCTCTTGCCTGTGCTTTACTAAAAGCTACACCAGAAATGTTATTAAATGACTTAACCACTCTTGGATTCTTATTTGAAGCCCTTTGTGAAAGAGATTTAAGAATTTATGCTAATTCATTTGGTGCAGAACTATACCATTATCAAGATTATTTAAACAATGAAATTGACGCAATAATAGCACTGCCTGATGGCGAGTGGTGTGGCTTTGAGATTAAACTAGGTGCAAATCAAATAGACGAAGCAGCAGAGCATCTATTGAAGATAAAAAAGAGCATTGAGAAAGAAGATGGCAAGATACCGAAAATACTTTGTGTTTTGTGTGGAATGTCTAGTGCAACTTATCAAAGAGAAGATGGGGTTTTTGTAGTTCCAATTACTGCTTTGGCTCCATGAGAAGTAAAAAAATATGTACTTATTTTCAATATGAGTTCTTGTAATGCCAAAATGAGCGGATATACCATCTGTGTAATCCATCAAGGTAAAACTTGCACTTGTTTTTGCCATTCTCTATATATCTCCTTTCCCCTTATGGGATTTTATAGACCACCTAATTCAACTTCGCACTCAAATACAGTGCGACCAATACAGTCCTCTTTGGTTATTTCAACACTCTTGTGATAGAAGAGAGCCTTAGAACTTGTATTCCATTTTTCATCTTCAATCTCATCATCTGTTTTTCTAATCCACTTGAAGCGTGAATCTTCCATTGTGTCTGTTATATCTTCGCCGTTACGTAATACTTGGACAGAAAGAGTTGTGTCTACGTTATCGCTAACTCTAAATGCGTTTCCGTTTGAGGAAATAATGCGTAAGGTAAAAGAGTAGCCGTCAGCTCCGTTTTCTCCATCTTCTCCACTTTTAGCCTTAGAGAGTGATATATCTTTTCTGAATGTCCCTGTATTTCCTTCTAGGTCTAAATATTTTACTTCAACAACAATTAAAGCGTTATCTTCTGTCATCTCAGTTGCTAAAGAGCCACGAACTACATTATTAACGACTTCATAGTT
>DHMZ01000049.1:0-824 GCA_002406055.1 Spirochaetales bacterium UBA4629 | reverse complement strand
TATCTAACTTTACCTTGCGTTACTGTAAATTCACTTCTTAATTGAGATGAGAACAAATAAGGATTGACTACGCCTTGTGCCGTAGCAGGGAATGTAAAAGAGGTTGCTGACTCGTCTACTACAACGGGGTCTGTGCCTGATTTTATATACTTCTGTAAGTCGATAGCTAGATCTGCCATTCTGACCATTAGAACACGGCCGTTAGTATCGAAAGCAAAGAAGTTATTTGCTCTCTTTCACTGTTGGAATCTGAACAAGAGGCTCTTCGTTGGCGTTATCCCATTCTTCATACGCAAGTTTAACTGAGTTCTCACTTGTCATCTGAACTTCTGCTATCTGTAATGCCATGTTCTCTAGAGTCTTCTGGACTTTCTTGACGTCTAGATATACACCATACTGAAATTCAGGAGTCTCACATATGCCAGAGAATCTAATAGCGTAAATCTTCGTTATATCTAAGAGGTACTTTTGATTGAGCCCTTGAGGATAAAGAATGTTTATCTTATCACCTTCAAGCGTGTAATCACTCCCATACTCTAAAGCTTTTGATACGCCCTTTTCATCTGAAACAACGATACTAACCTTATCTCTATCATCATACTCAAATGTTAGAAGATAGTAGTAATTTTCAGTCGTTAAAAAATCAAAACGCGTATAAGGAAAGTAACTCATAACACAAGAATAATACATTTGAGGATTTATAGTTGTGTGCGTTGTCGTTGTAAAAAAGCTATGTGACTCATAATTAATTTTTTCCAGCACATAAACAGAACATAAACAAAAGAATACTTCCACGCTAATAATAAAAAACATGAGAGGAGGGG
>DHMZ01000116.1 GCA_002406055.1 Spirochaetales bacterium UBA4629 | reverse complement strand
CCTATTTTCTTACCAACTTCCTCCACCACCTCCACTGAAGCCACCTCCCGCAACACCAGAGAAGCCTGAAGTAGAAGAAGTAGGTGATGAAGCAATGTGCTCCTCGTAAGAGTGTTTGTAGCTTTGATTCATTGAAGTGTATAGTGAATACCAAATAATCCAAAATGGATAGTTATTGCCACAGACAAACCAAGAGGGATTAGATAGATTTAAATTTTCGAATTTGTCGGACCAATTTTTTCCTTCGCCAATAACTAGGGCATACGGCATAAGAGATGTGTATTCGTCTTTCTTTTTTTCTTCATCATCCTTTTTGCTTGTAATTATATACTCCCTTAATCCAAGGCATTCTTCTAATACTTTTTGGCCATATTCACTTCTTTGCTCTATATTACATGCAATGAGTGAGCCTATCGTAATTGTTAGAATACTAGATATTAAAGAAAATGCTACCAAAGGAAAATTTAGAAAGGTCTTTTTTGCAATAAAAAGCGATATTGCAATAACAAATAAACCTGCTAATGCGAGGAATATCGCAATTATAGTCTTTTTCTTTTTTGACCAAATGTGAGCTCTAGTTTGCCAAAGAGATCCGATTAAGGCTGAAATAATGAACAGACCTAAGAAAATAAAAGAGTAAATTAAGCTTAGTATCCCAGAATATTTCATTGATACAAAAATAGCGTCAAATACTGTAAGTGCAAAAAGGGCAATTAGTACTATATTTTGCATAATAGAGCTCTTTTTATTTGTAAGTCTCTTCTCTCCTTTAGAGTATTCTTCTCTTAATGCTTTTTGAACCTTATCATAGAATTTTGTTGTAAAGTCAGAATAAGCTAAATCCTTCAGTGTTACGCTATCTTTAAAGAAAATGAGAGAAAAGAGTTCCTTTTCACTTTTGCTACTAGAGATGGGTAAGTCTTTAAGTTTCTCAATAATATAATCCTTCTTATCGTCTTTCCCTATCTCTTCTATTCGTATATAACCTCTTTCTGCCCAATAAAAGAGCATTGCAGGGAATTCACTGTTCTCTTTTATAGTTTGATCTAAGATATAACTAAATTGAAGAGGTGTTACTTCTTCGCTTAGTCTTTCCCTCTTTCCCTTCTTAAGAGGTAAGTCTCTACCGTATAGATACCATAAGACAAATGAAAGGCATAGGAGCAATAATGATACTACAATTGCCGCCACAAGGTATTTATTTGACTCATCTACCTTCTTATTAATAAGCCAATAGCCCTCATCCATCTCTACTCTAAGAGTGATAGCACTTTTATTGATTAAGCCATCTTCATAGCCACTTATCTGCTTCCTATCTAGAGAAATAGTGTAGTTGCCTTTCTTTGTACTGCCATTTTCTCCAATAGTTACCCAAACTCTATTCTTGTCGATAGCTTTTGGAAACGTTACAGTCCAACTTATATCGTTTATTAGTGTATCCCAAGCGGGAGAAACGATATTGTAATAAAGCTCGTCGTATTCTTCTGATACATCTTTATTAAGAGCATAGGCGTATTCTATTGTGTAACTCTCTTTTCCAGAAACAGTCTTGTCTTCATCTCCCAAATAGATTCGATAAAAGCCGTCTTCTTTCTCTATAGAATATGGACTAGAGGAAGAAATAAGATTTACTTCTGCTTTGATGGGATCTGCAAAGTTTCCATTTGGGTTTGAGAATCTGTACTGTATATCTCTATAAATACCATGAGAAGGTGTTGAAAAGTCCACATTTATAGTTTCTTTGACAACCATTGACTGGTCTTCTTTTACATCTAAGCTTATGTCGTAAGAATCTACAGTAAAGTTTTCTGCCCAAAGTAAAATAGAAAAAAGACTAATCAGTAAAATAGAAGTTATTCTTTTCATCTATGCCTCACTTCTTTCTATTTTAATATATTTTTCTTGTTTCCTAAAATAGAATGATTGATATACTTTTTCTATTTTACCCCTTTGTGTTATTCTTTTTACATGAAAAAAGTCTTAGTTGGAATGTCTGGCGGAATAGATTCATCTGTTGCTGCCTATCTATTAAAGAAAGAAGGTTATATTGTCGAAGGCATTACTATGCTTATATGGAAGAAGGATTCTCCATATCCTGCACCTATGAGCTCTAATAGTTGCTATAACCCAGAAAAAGAAGAAGATATAGAGGAAATAAGAGAGATTTGTAGAAAAATTGGAATTCCTCACAATACAGTAGATTGTTCTGAACTCTATGAATCTACAGTTCTCCATAATTTTAGAGATGAATATATGCATGGACGTACTCCTAATCCATGTATTTGGTGCAATAGCAAAATTAAATTTGGTGCTATGGTTGATAAAGCACGTTCTCTCTTTGATTTTGATTACTTTGCAACAGGACACTATGCAAGAATCCAAAAGAATGACGAGACAGGTAGATATGATCTCTTAAAGGCTGTTGATTTAAAGAAGGATCAATCTTACTTCCTATCACGTCTTACCCAAGATCAACTTAGCACAACGCTTTTCCCTCTTGGTTCTATGCTAAAGAGTGATGTAAGAAAAATCGATGTTGCTGAGGCCTTCCATAAAGAAGGTCAGAGTGAGAGCCAGGATTTCTATGGCGGTGACTATACTGATCTCTTAGAAGTTAAAGATAAGGATGGTGATATTATCCTCGCAGATACAGGCAAGGTCGTTGGTCATCATAAAGGCTTTTGGCACTATACTGTCGGTCAAAGAAAGGGCCTTGGCGTCTCATATTCAGAGCCACTCTATGTTGTTAGCTTAGATCCTCACAAGAACCAAGTTATTGTTGGAAGTGAAAAGTACATAACAGGACAGGGGGTTGTCTGTTTAAATGCTAATTGGGTAGGGGAAACAGATTTTACAGAAGGTAAAATTTATTCTGCAAAAATTAGGTCAACTTCTCCAGGTGTTCCATGCACAGCAGAGAAGACAGATGATGGCTTTAGGCTTCATTTCTCTTCTTTTGTTAAGGCCCCAACTCCAGGGCAGAGTGCTGTTGTATATGATGGCGATAGGGTAATAGCTAGTGCTATTATAGAAAGGGCAGAAAAAGAATAAAAAGAGAGGCGAGTTTTTCTCGCCTCAATCTTTAAAGTACAATTTTGTAACCAACACGGGTACAAAATAGTCCTGTTACTAAGAGTAAAGCTCCTACATCCTCAGAGAACAAAAAGCCGTTGCTTAAAGTTGTCTCTCCCTCTTTGTTTGTTGATCCAGATACAGCATAGACTGGAATATTACTTTCAATGTAGATTCCGTTACCACTATTAAAGAAGTAGGTAAATCTAGAGCCAAACTCCAAGAATCCCATATAGAGCTTATTCTCAAAGAAGTTTCCGGCATATAAGCCAGCAATACCAACTGATAAATCTAGTGATGTCTTTTTGCCGTTAATAATGTCATACTTGAAGTATATGTCACCTGCAAAAGCAAGAGTGATGCTATCTTTTAAGTTGCTCCATATTTGGTTTCCTACAGGCTCTGTGTCATCGAGATTGAAGAGTGAATAAACAAAAAGATTTGGAAAGCCCGAATTAATATTTATTCCTACTTCCATCCTTCCAAAGTCCTTTGCAAAACCTAATTGGCTTACATATATTCCACTTCCAACCGATAGACTAAAACGATCATCTTTTTCATTTTCTTCAGCAAAAAGTGAGAAGAGAAGTAAAGAAAGCATTAAAACAATTGCAATTACTTTTTTCATCTTTTATTCCACCTTAATTAATTCGTATTTTCTACTACCAATTCCAATTTCTTCAGCATATTCAAGTCCTTGCTTCCAGTTTGTATCTGGATGCATATCTAAGAAATAGTCGTGATTATGGTGGTGATGTGCTTCACTTAGCATCGTGTTTGGATTCATTGGCGCATTATTTACAGAATCTGCACAAGCTTGGTCTAAGGCAACTGGGTCGAAAGATGCGAACATGCCGATATTTGGAACTATTGGCAAATCGTTGCAGCCATAGCAATCACATAAAGGTGATACATCAATTACTAGTGAAATATGGAAAGATGGACGACCATCAAGAACTGCTTTAGAATACTCCATCATTCTACAATTTAGTTCTTCTGCTGAGTTATCTACAGTAGGAACGATAGCATTAACAGGGCAGACAGAAAGACAACGGCCACAGCCAACACACTTATCTAAATCTATTCGACATTTACCATTCTCAAAGATCTGAGCATCGTGAGCACAAGATTTAGTACATTTATGACAGCCAATACATTTTTCTGTAATTACTTTTGGCTTACCTTGATTGTGCATCTCCATCTTGCCTCTTCTGCTTCCGCATCCCATTCCAATGTTCTTCAGTGCACCACCAAAGCCTGTCGCCTCATGGCCTTTGAAATGCGAGAGTGAGATGAAGATATCTGCATCCATAATTGCTCTTCCAATCTTTGCGTTTTTAACGTATTTACCACCTTTGACAGGTACTTCTACATCATCAGAACCTTTAATTCCATCGGCAATTATGACATTGGCACCTGTAGTAAGTGGTCCAAAACCATTGAGAGAGGCAGTGTCGAGATGATCAATTGCATTTTTTCTAGAGCCAACATAAAGAGTGTTACAGTCAGTTAAAAATGGAATTCCTCCATTTCTCTTTACTTCATCAACAACAGTTTTAGCCCAGTTTGGTCTAAGAAAAGCTAGATTTCCCTTTTCTCCAAAGTGCATCTTTATTGCACAATAATGGTTTTTGAAGTTGATAGTATCAAAACCAGAAGCTCTTAGTAGTTTTGTGAGCTTATCTTGTAGACTAATACCGTTTGGTGTTCTTAAATCTGAATAATAAACTTTACTAGACATATTTTTCCTCTTATGTAGGAAAGTTTATCATGAAAAGGGAAGAAATCTAACAATTTGTTTTGAACTTAGCGATTGATTCTGTCTTACTGAATATTTTTTCAAAGCGTTGAAGTTCGCTTTCGCTTAGAGCTGCTCGTTCAATTAAATCTGATAGAAATTGTTCTGTCCATTTTTTCTCTTCATCCCACTTGTAATAGCCAATGTTCTCTAAGTGTTTAGACATTCCATCTACTGAATTCTTTATTCTTTCTTTATTGACAGCAACAAGTCCTGTTTTATATTCCATACCATTAGTAAAAAGTACATATGATATTATTTGTACAGCTTGACTGAGGTTTAGAGATGGAAAAAGAGGACTTGTTTCAATTGTACATATAGCAGCACATTTATTTACTTCATCATCTCTTAGCCCATCAGATTCTCTTCCAAATACAATAGAGACCTTTCCCTCTGGAAGTGTCTTTATTTTTTCTGAAAGCTGTAAAGGAGAGTAAGAACTCATTTTGCGAAACTTCCCTCTTCTTCTTGTTGCACCTACAGTGAAGATAGAACTACTAAGGGCTTCATCTAAGGTTTTGTAGCGCTTAGCATTCTCCCATAAATCAGAAGCATGGAGAGCAAGAGTACGAACTCTATTGTCATCATATTCTTTATCGCCAACTATAGCTAAGTGCGTTAACCCCATTGTCTTCATCGCTCTGCATACACTACCAATGTTGGCGCCATCTTGTGTCTCTACTAATACTATTTCGATTCTATCTTCGTTTAGATTTTTTTCCATATTCTTGATTCTATCCATAATTAAGTTGTTTTACTATAATAAAGAGAAAAAGGGGTAAAGAGTGGAAAAGGATAAAACAATACATCGCGCGTTGGTATTTATATCAATAATTCTAGCTTTATGGGTTATGAAAACATGTTCTTCTGTAATCCTTCCTTTTGCTATAGCTATTTTTGTTTTCATGTTAGTAAGTCCACTTGTAGAAAAGCTTAAGAGTTTAAAAATCCCTACATTTTTGTGTATAGCGATAATATTGGTTGCAACAGCTCTCTTTCTTATTGGTTTTGTTTATATTTTGATAGCTATGATCAACATAATTGTTGTCGAGTTGCCTCAATACATAAATAAAGTCAATGTGTTTGATGAGTATGTTTCGTCTTCAATAAGAGATGCATTCAAGATGTCTCATGATGAATTCCCTTCAATAATAGCAGCGTTAAACATAGATTGGGGAAAGCAAGTTAAGTCACTTCTTACCTCTCTTTCTTCTGTATCTGCTTCTATTATTGGGGACTTGGCAATGGTCATTGTCTACTTGTTATTCTTATTAATGGAACAATCGACAATCTTCCCGAAGATTAGAGCAGCGTTCCCTGAATCAAGAAGAGAAGCTGCTGAACTTGTAAAAAACATAAGTCAGCAAACATCGCGTTATTTATCTGTTAAGATTTTAATTAGCCTAGTTACTGGAGTATGTTTTTATTTAATTTCACTTATTAGTGGAATGGATTTTCCTATTGTTTGGGGTGTTCTTGCCTTTCTTTTGAATTTCATCCCAACAATTGGAAGTATAGTTGTTACGCTCCTTGCAACCTTGATGGCCGCAATACAGTTTATGCCACACTGGGGTGTCGTATTTGTTGTTTTCTTCTTCTTCCTTCTCACTGAGATGATTCTTGGTAATGTAATTGATCCAAAGCTACAAGGCGTACAGCTTAATATGTCACCACTTGTTATTCTTGTCATGCTTGCTATTTGGGGCTATATATGGGGTATAACGGGGATGTTCTTAGCTGTACCGATTACTTGTGTTGTACAGGTAATTTGTGCAAGTGTACCATCTCTTAAACCATTAGGGATACTTCTTTCTTCTGGAACATCACTTGAAAAAGATAAAGGACGATAATATGGAAATAGTTTGTTTAGACCTCGAAGGTGTATTAGTTCCTGAAATATGGATTGCATTTGCAGAAGAAAAGGGGATTGAAAGCTTAAAGATAACGACTCGAGATGAGCCTGACTACAATAAGCTTATGGCTTATAGAATGGAGATTTTGAGAGAACACAATCTAACGCTAAGTGACATTCAAAATACAATTGCCAAAATTAAGCCATTAGAAGGTGCAAAAGAGTTTTTAGATAAACTACGCTCAATTACTCAGGTTGTGATTCTTTCTGATACTTTCAAAGAGTTTGCTTCGCCATTAATGGCACAGCTTGGGTGGCCAACTATTTTGTGTAATAGTCTTACTGTTGATAGCTCTAATATGATTAATGGCATTGTGATGAGAATAGATGATGGCAAGAGAAAGGCTATCGAAGCCTTCAGATCTTTGAACTATCGCACATTTGCAGCTGGCGATAGCTATAATGATTTAACTATGATTCATACTGCTGATGAAGGAGCGCTCTTCAGAGCTCCTAAGAATATACTGCTAGAAGAGCCTAATCTTCCTTTATGCACTACGTATGATGAGTTTTATAAAGTAATAGAGGATTTTATCAATAGAGGTTAAAAGAGTCTCTCTTTTTCTCTTTTTATTGTTGTATAACCTCCATGTCCTGGATAGAGAACGGTCTTCTCATCTAGTGTATGGAGGATTTTCTTTAGTGATGAGACAAGAGAGAGGTAGTCTCCTCCTAAATCTGTTCGTCCTTCTCCTCCACAAAAGAGAGTATCTCCTGTGAATGCAATGCCATAATCTTTTGCGTATAACACTACACTTCCCATTGTGTGACCTGGAGTATTTATAACAGAAAAGCTTCCAACTTTTTCAGAATACTGGGTAAATTTAATCTCTTTAGGAATACTATAAAGTGAAGTAGGAATACCAAAACTTTGTAGAAAGATTATGTTCTTTGATTCTACTAGATCTAAGTCGGCTTTATCTAAATAGATTGGTGTATTAGGAAATAAGCGGTAGATATTCTCTAATCCCATTATATGATCAAAGTGTCCATGTGTTAGAAATACGCCGTCTAGTCTGCCTTCTTTCTTTATTAAATCAATGATTTCTTTGTTACTATCGGGGGCATCTATTAAGTATATCTTTCCACTATCTTTTACTAGGTAGGAGCATGTTGAAACTATACCACTTGTTCTTTCGATTATTTCCATAGCTATAGTATAACAAAAAAACCCGGAAAAACCGGGCTCCTCTCTCATTTTTTATTTTATTTTTATTTAATTGAAAAATTTATTTGAGCAACTCTGCCATTAATCTCTTTTCCATTGAGCTTATCTATTGCTTTCTGGCAGTTTTCTTCACTCATTGTGATAAATGAATACTTATCATGAACTCTTAAGGAATAGATGTCCTCTCTCTTTATGCCAAGCTCTTTCTGTAAAAGGATAGAAAGATTCTTTGCATACAAGTGCTTCATCTTTCCGATGTTGAGATAAAGAGTCTTTGCATCAGGAGGTAAAACTCTTTCCTTCTTTTCGCTACCTTCTTTTTCTTTCTTCTCTTCCTCTTTTATAGTCTCTCTATTGTTGTAATTTTCCTTCTCTTTCTCTTTTTCTTTGAATGCTTCTTTTCTTTCCTTACGAGGTGAAGAACTCTCTAACAGCTCTTTTAAAAGCATTGCTGAAAAATAGCCTCTTCTTGTGAAGGGAACATTTTGCTTTATTGTCTTTTTTATCTCTTCTAGTTCTTCAGGATTATTGCATGAGTTGATTTTGCCCATGATTGATACGATAGTCTCTTTTAAGACCTCTTGAGAAATACTTCTCTTTTCTGTTTCCATTATTGACTCCTACACGCCCACTTATCTGTGGTGTAAATTGAAATTTGCGTTAAGTATGGATAAACGCAAGCAAATTCTGTCCTATAATGAGAGAGGACGGACTCGACTAAATTAGGATAATTGTCTCGCTCTTTATTTGTCAACGAGTAAAAGGGCTTTCTGTACACTGATTTATCTCTGTGCTAATATTTTTCCAATGAATAGTAGAGAAGAGCTCTTTAAAGAAACTGAAGATAGAATTGACCAAACAACAAATGAGCTGAGAAAGTATTTTTTCGACTTGGGAATAATGATGTTTCATAATCCCGACATTCTTCCTTCCCAGATGGGCGTTAGCCTTATCAAAGCAACAAAAGAAGCTGAAGATAACTTAAAAAATGCCCAAGAAAAAGAGCAATCTGATGCACTATTCATTCTTGAATTTGATAAGAAAAAAGAGCGAAAGCTAGAAGTGGATGGACTCTTAGAAGAATTAAGAGAGGAGGAAAGAGACAATAGACTAAAGCTTGGAGCTTTAATCTATGAGCAGTGCTCGCTCTCTCTTCTTCCACGTGAAAGCTTTTCTTCTGTTTATGATGATGTTGATGAAGAAAAGATTCTTAATGAAAAGACACAATCAAAATCTTTTTGGTCACGTTTTACCTCATCTAGTGCGCTTAATAGAATGAAGCGTAGTGATACTACTCGCTATCTTGATTATTCATCTTTTGCCGATAATCCTACTGTTGCTGCTACCATAAGTGGAGAAAAGGCCCAAAATCTCATTAATGAGCTAAATGAAATAAAAGATAAGAGAGACTCTCTTCAAAGTGAAGAAGAGGAACTTGAAGAGTATATTACGTCCTCTGTTAATAGAAGAAGAAGTTTGGAAAAAGGTGAGAGCGAGGATAACGAACTCCTTGTTGAAGAGAAGAAAACGGCATTTAATGAATGCGTTATTAACTACGGAAACTATCTCTATGATAGGGGAGCTAATTGGATAGGCGAAGAAACACCTGCAGATGTCCTTGATATACTCCAACATATTATTGAGAAGCAAAACGAATACTCGTCATTAGTTCTTGAGCGCAATAGACTAGAAAAAGAAGCAAAGGCTGATGACTACAAAGCTCTAATCGAAGAAGAAAAAGAAAAGATTAGGATTCTTGAAAACGAAAAGAGCAAGATAGATAGTCAAATTGATGAGATAAAAAGAGAAATTGAACGCCTAGAAAATACAGTCAGCCGCCTTATTAAAAGTCAGGATCAAGAGTAAATGTCATCTTTTCATTTGTCCTTGGGTGAGTAAAGGTAATAGAATATGCGTGTAGGTATAGCCTCTCGCCATTCTTTTGGATTCCGTAGAGATTATCGCCTTTAATTGGATGGTGCAGGCCTGATGAAGCATGAACGCGTAGTTGGTGTGTGCGTCCTGTATGAGGAAAGAATTCAACTCTCGTACATAATTCTCCATCTCGTCGTTCTATATCGAGTCTTTTAAATGTCGTCTGAGCACTCTTACCATTTATAAAATCTACTATTTGCATTGGCCTGTTATCTACATCAAGCCTAAGTGGAAGGTCTATTTCTCCTTCCTCTTCTTTTACAACTCCATCTAAAAGTGCTATGTAGCTTTTCTTTATCTCTCTTTTCTCAAATTGTAATGAAAGATTTTTGAGTGCTTCTTTTGTGAAAGCAAGAATCATTAGACCCGATGTGTCCATATCGAGTCTGTGTGCATGCGGGGCAATAGGAGAAGAAGGAAAGAGGGTATGAAAACGATAAGAAACGCTATCTAGTTTCTCTTCTCCACGTCCTGGAACACTCAGAAAGCCTGATCTTTTATTTATAATGGCGATATCTTCATCGGCATAGATATATTCTAAGCCCAACATTGAGCCAAGAAGGAGTGAGCATCTTTTCTCGCATGGTGGGAAAAAGCTCTCTATAGAGTCATTTGCACTATATTTAAATTCTGCTAGTCCCTTTATCTCCCAGCCTTTTTTTAGAGCGGTATTTATGAGCTTTAGCCCTGCGCATTCTCCTGTTCCTGTAGGAGCATGAGGTGGAAGAGAGTATATCTTCTTGCCATTCCAAGTATAAAAAGAAAATATCTTCTCATATTCTTCTTGTGCTTTTTTAGAGAGTTCTTTTCTCTCATGCTTTAGAGTAGTATTTCCATTTTCTATCAGCGCAGTTAACTCATGTATTTTCTTATCATACTTGAGCATGTACTCATCATAGTCTTTTTCTGAAAAACAAGTATGGACGAAGCCAGGTATGTTATACTGTCCACTGAGTGCTCCTGAAAAGCCATATAAGACCTTTCTTTCTCCACCTTTAGTTGTGGCAATTAGAACTCCTAACATATTTCCTTCTTTTATTAGACTTAGTGGATACTCACTTGACGGAGGAAATGATGCAGAGTTGTTCTCTCTTAATTTTTCTAAAAGAAAAAAGGCTTCTTTTTTTGCTTCTTCTGTTAGGAGAAATGAAATCATAATGAGTATTATCATTTTTTATTCGACAAAGGGGAAGATGTATTGTTTAATCATCTTCTGTAGAGGTGGGTTTCGGATGAAAAAAGATTACATAAAAAGAATAATCATGACAGCGCTAGGAGTCGTTGTTCTCGCTATTGGAGCTGGTGCGTTGCGCTCTAGCAGAATGGGCATTGATCCATACCAATCATTTACGCTTGCTATCGACTCAATTTCTCCTCTTGATTATGGAACAACATACGTAATAATAAATGTTGTATCTCTTATTCTAATGCTTATCTTTGCTCGCAAATATATTGGAGTAGGGACATTTATTAACTTATTCTTGCTAGGTTATATAATTGAATTTTCATCTCTTACCATCGATAAATATCTTCCTGTAGACAATATCTGGATCAGAATTATCCTTCTTTGTTTTGCAATTATATTAATATGTCTTTCCTCTGCCTTTATTTTTACAGCTAATTTGGGTGTTTCAACTTATGATTGGATAGCTCTTACCTTAGGGGAGAGGAAAAATAAGCTTTCTTTTAAATGGTGGAGAATTATTACAGATACTAGCTGCGTCATAATTGGACTTATATTTTCAATCAAACCTGGTATTGGAACAATAATATCTGCATTTGCCTTGGGACCGATTATCGCCTTCTTCCGCAAGTATGTCTCAGAGCCAATTATGAATCCTAATCGGACAGGGCGGATTTGAACCGCCGACCCCTTGCTCCCGAAGCAAGTGCGCTAGCCCCTGCGCTACTATCCGAAAAACAAGAGAAGTATAACCTTTGTAGAGACAGATGTCTATTGAGACAAAATGTTGCATTTTGTTGCTTTTTTCTTGTTTTTTGGTTTTTTTGAGGTATTCTTTGTAGTGGAGGTATTTTTATGGCTAACTCATTTGTACTAAAAGGCAACATTATTTATTCGGTCTCTCTAGAGGAATTAAAGGAAGTTGTTAATGGATATATTGTTGTTATAGATGGTAAAAGTGAGGGTGTTTTTACCTCGTTAGACGAAAAATATAAAGCTCTTCCTCTTTATGATTATAAAGACGCATTAATCGTTCCTGGACTAATTGATTTACACATTCATGCACCACAATTTGGCTTTAGAGGAATGGCATTAGACTTAGAGCTTATGGAGTGGCTAGAAAAGTACACATTTCCAGAAGAGGCTAAATTTAGTGAAATTGAATATGCAGAGAAAGCCTATTCCATATTCGTTGATGCCCTAAGAAAAAGCGCAACAACAAGACTCGTTGTCTTTGCATCTCGTCATAGAGAAGCAACTGTTCTTCTTATGGATAAGCTAGAGCGTAGTGGCCTTATTAGCTATGTTGGAAAAGTAAATATGGATAGGCTAGCACCATCTCCAATAAAAGAAGAAAGTGCTGAGGTCTCTGAAAAGGAGACAAGACTATGGCTTGATGAAATTAGGGGAAGATATAAAAATACTAAGCCTATTCTTACTCCACGTTTTGTTCCTTCTGTATCAGATAGTTTAATGGGGAAGCTAGAATTAATTAGAGATGAGTATGACCTTCCTGTTCAGTCACACTTATCTGAAAATCCAAATGAGATAGAGCTCGTTAAAGAATTAGCACCTTATTCTCGTTTCTATGGAGATGCATATAACCACTTTAATCTCTTTGGTGGCAATAATAACAAGTGCATTATGGCTCATTGCGTTTACTCTAAAGAAGAAGAGATTGCATTAATGGCAAAGAATCATGTTACAGTTGCGCATTGTCCTGAATCTAATGAGAACCTTTCTTCAGGACTTGCTCCTATCAGAAAGTTTTTAGATTCTTCTATTTCTGTTGGCCTCGGTTCAGATATCGGTGCCGGAACTACCGAGAGCATCTTTTTTGCGCTTACTGAAGCAATAAGAGTATCGAAGATGTATTGGAGATTAGTAGATGACAGATACAAGCCACTCTCTTTTAAAGAGGCCTTTTTCCTTGCAACAATGGGTGGTGGCAAATTCTTTGGCAATGTTGGATCTTTCATGAAAGGCTATGATTTCGATGCGTTAGTACTCTCTGATGAAAATCTTCCATCACCTTTAGAACTCTCTCCAAGTGAAAGATTAGAGCGCTTTTGCTATCTGAGAGGAGACGAAAAAGGCATTAAAGCAAAGTTTGTAAATGGCGTTAAGCTCTTCTAAACTCTCTTCTTTTTTCATATCATTTAATCATGGGTGAAATAAGAAAGTATAAGAAAGGCGAAATAATAAGCAAAGAAGGCGACTTTGAGCTTTGGATGTATGATTTATTGTATGGAAAGGTTGGTATATATGCAGATTACAAAACAGAGCATCAAGTTGAATTGAGCATAAATACAGCTCCGGTTTTCTTTGGTGAACTTGGTTTTTTCGAATCTCTTCCACGCTATGGCACATCTGTTGCTCTTGAAGACTCTATTGTTGAAATTATTAATCATGATAACCTTTCTGACTATTTTAATAATAAACCTGGAAAGGTAATGGCCATTCTAGAGAGCTTTTCAATGCGATTACGCAATATCTATCGACTCTATGCCATGTCTTGTTCAACCCTTGAAGAGTACTTGGAGTGTGAAGAGAAGGGTAAAGCAATAACACCAGAATTAAAAGAAAGAATGGAGAAGTTCGCTAGGGCTTCGAAAAGAATTAAGATAAAACATGGCCATTTCTTTAACACATTATGAGCAAGAAT
>DHMZ01000073.1 GCA_002406055.1 Spirochaetales bacterium UBA4629 | reverse complement strand
ATTTTTTTCATTTTTTCCTCAATTATTCATTTGCGATTTTCTTTCCTTTTTTCTTTTATTTAGGCTTTTTCTTGGGAAGAAAATGAGTGTCATGAAATTAGTTTAGTAAGATGAAAAAATAGCAAAGTGTATAAAAAAGTGCAGAAATGATAAACTCTCTAATTTAAAAGGAGTAGGAGAGTATGGCTCATAGACGAGATTTTTATCTTTATAAAAGACATAAGAAAAAAGGGGATTATTGGTATGTTTGTTTTTTGGACCGTGAAACAGGAAAACAACAAAGTGCAAAGAGTATTGATTGCTTAAAGGAAAGATTAGGCATTATGGATTTCAAAGCAATAACTAGAAAGGAAGATGCTGCAATTGTTGCATCTAAAGCTTTAGAACAAGGACTTATTAATTCTAAGGAAAGTGGAATTCTATTTAGTTCTTGGTGTAAGAACTTTTGGGATTATGATAACTCCGAATACATCACACTAAAGAATAGACTTGAGAAGAATGCTATCGGACGAGAATATGCATACAATATGAAGAAAAACTTTGAGAAAAATGTTGAACCTCTTTTACCTAAAGGTTTAAAGCTTGTAAATGTTACCTCTGCAATTTTAGATCGAGTTGTAAAGAGTCTTTATAAGGGGGAAAAGCAAAATAGTACTATTAACGTTATTATCTATTCGTTCTCGTTGCCACTTAAGGAAGCAAGAAGATTAGGCTATATATCTTCTAATCCTGCAGATAGTATTTTAAAGTCATGTGGAACAAAAAGTGAGAGAGGTATTTTATCTTTAGAGGAGGTAAAAAAACTAAGAGAAGAATTAGAAAAAGAGAAAAGTAATCTCTTCCCATCCCTGTATTATGGTATTTTACTAGGCCTTATAACGGGAATGAGAATATCTGAAATAAGGGCCCTAAATGTAAAAGATATTGTAGAAAGTGATATAAAAGGGCAATCTAAAGTCATTATAAGGCACTCTGTTGCTTATATAAGTGGTCTAAAGAGCACTAAAAGTAAGTATGAGCGATCTGTACTTATTTCTTCTACTTTGGCATCTGACCTTAAGGCAAATGCCTCATCATTTGGAGTGTTACTTCCATCTCCTCAGAGTAGTAAGGAGTACATATCAACACCTTCTTTAAGAAATGGTTTTTATACTCTTCTTTCTCAAATTGGTATAAATGAAGAAGAAAGGAAAGAGAGGAACATCACCTTCCATTCTCTTAGACATACATTTTCAACTCTTGGAAGGGATTACAACATTTCTCAAGAAGATAGAATGGCCGTTCTCGGGCATAAATCCAAGGAGATTAATAATCGATATACTCATCTTTCTAATGAGGCTTTAAAGCACGTTTCAGTTCTAACAAATTCTATATATGAAGACAAGTTTTGAAAGTGAAGTAAAAGGTGCAGAAAGTAGGGAAAATAGCCATTTTTTGACTTTTTAAGCTAGGAAATAAGGAATAAAGACTGTATCATTTTCAGCGCTATGAAGAAATCAGTTCACGTTATCCACAATTCCTTCGATATTTTCTATTTGTTAGTTGGTCCTGCTGTTGCAGCCTTTGGTATTGCTGTTTTCTATACCCCTGCAAAGATTACTAGTGGTGGAGCAGCCGGAGTTGCAAATATTCTATATAACCTTTTTGGCTTTGAGCTTGGTATAACAAGCTTATGCGTTAATATTCCATTAATAGCAATTGGGATGGCTGTATTCGGCTTTAAGTATGGTCTTAAAACCTTGATTGGTTCTTCTCTTCTTTCTTTTTGGATTTCATTCTTTGGTAGAATAACTTCATACAAAGGAATAATGAATATTAGTGAACCTGTTAATGTGCTTCTTTCAGCATTGTTTGGTGGTATTATGCTTGGGACTGGTATTGGTATTACCATGAAAGCAGGCTGTAATACTGGTGGCACAGATATCATCGCGCAGTCAATTGCACACTATACACCACTTGCAGTAGGAACAATCTCTTTCTGCTTCAATGCTCTTGTTGTTGGTTCTTCTGGTTATTTTATTGGTCTGCAACCTATGCTTTTTTCGATTATAGGAATGGCATGTTCTTCTTACATGGTTAACTATGTCTTAACAGGATTTGGCACAAGAAGAAGTAAAGCTGTGTATATTGTTTCTGATAATATGGAAAGAATCGGCAAAGATATTGTTAAGGAGATGAAGAAGACGGGTACACTCCTTGATGGGACAGGTGTTTATACTCAACATGAACATAAGATTCTTTTAGTGTTAGTTCAAAACCATCAGTATCAGAAGTTATTAAGAATAATAAACAGAGATGATCCAAAGGCCTTTGTCTTTGTCAATGAAGCTTATAATGTTATGGGAAAAGGCTTTGTACCTCTAAAGAAAGTGGCAGATGCAACTACTGCTGAAGACTAAAAGAAAAACGCTTAGAATCTCTTAACTTTTGTAGTGCTCTTTTTCTTGTTGTATTTTGAAGTTTGTCTTGCCATGAAATAAAAGTAGGGTCATCAATTACAAAGGAAGAGAATGCCCAAGCTACTGCCATTGAGATGTAGTATTCTTTTTCATCATCTGCATTTATTATGGCAAGGAGTGTTTGCTCTTTGTCATAATATTTTCTGTTAGACATTAACCAAATAATTCCAAGTCTCTTTTTGTATACATCTTTACTATTTAAAAGAGAACGAAAGTATGAATAAAGGATTTCTTTGTCGTTTTTCTTTGGCTTAAAACCACTTTGAATGATATCTGTTTGATCCCAACTTGTTAGATAGGGTAGGAGAACTGTAAGTTTTTCTAGCTTTTCCTCAATTGGAATATTCTCTCTACCCAAACTTAAACCCTTAAGTATTACATCCTCATGGTATTTTATTGTTATATCTTCACTACTAACAGTTTTTGCTAAAGAACGCAAAACAGGAATTCTGATTCCCTTTCTTTCCTCTTTATCTGTAAGAGAAAGGGAAGAGGAAAACTCTTTGTATTTTTCGTCTATATATGGAGCATAGAGTAAATCAGTATCCAAGATTTTCTCCAACAATAATTACAGTAATTCTGTTTTTTTCAGTTTGCTTACGCATTATTAGTTGAGATGAACATATACATTCATCACTATAGCAACCCTCACTAGATATTCTATCTGGAGAACAAAGGGGCGAGAGGCAGTGTCCAAGTTTTGCGCACGGAGTATCTTTACATAGTCTAATAGCATTACTTGGAGCTGCTATATTTTTTACTCTCTCAATTGCACTTCTGAGTGTAGGCACTATTTTATTTATTCCAACAACAAGAATTACATTTTCAGGTCCAAATGTTATTGCACTTATTCGATTACTTCTGCCATCTACTTCATATATTTCGCCACTATCTGTTATCGCATTTGCTGAAGCAAGGTAGTATTTGGCTCTGTATGCATCTCTTCTATCTTCATGATAATCTGTCTCTTTTTTTAAATAGTCCATAATTCCACAATCGATTAATGTCATAGAGCCGCCACTAGCAGTATAAGAAGAAGGAGCAATAATAGTTTTAACAAGTGTTAATGCTTCTTCTTTTGTTTCGACATATGTTGCTCTGAAGTTATTTTTTTCTAAATTACTAATTATACTTTTCACTCTTATGTGAATTGCTTTCTTTTCGTTTGCATCCATGCTATAAATCTTATAGAGCA
>DHMZ01000023.1 GCA_002406055.1 Spirochaetales bacterium UBA4629 | reverse complement strand
TCATCGCCATCTTGGGCTATTTTTTCACTATTGCCATTTATACCTTTATTGTCTGGAATAGAAGCTTTCTTTTCATTGTAGGCATACCTTTCAATAGTAATTGTCTTTCGTGAAGAGGCGAGTCCCATTAGTAGATATATATCACACTCTTCATCTTTTATTTGCTCCCAGCATTCATCCCATACAACTGGAAGCACTTTTGTTTTAATACCGTCTTTATTAGAAAGCGATAAAGCTATAATTTCTGTAGGATTAACGGTGTTTGTTGAAAAAGCTTCAAAACCTGTTAGCATTATTTTTTTCATAATTGCTATTATAAAGGAAAATAGATAGAGAGATAACTAATGAAAGAATATAAACACATTGTACAATACTACGAAACAGACAAGATGGGGATAACACATCATTCTAACTATATTAGATGGATGGAAGAAGCTAGGGTTAGCTTCCTTTCGTCAATTGGATGGCCTTTTGAGAAACTTGAAAAAGAAGGCATTGTTTCTCCTGTTCTTTCTCTAGAGATAAAGTATGCTCACAGCACAACATTTGCAGATGTAGTAATAATTAAGACAAAACTATCAAACTTAAGCTATTCAAGAATGGAAGTTAGCTATGAGATGACAAAGCAAAATGGAGAAATTGTTGCAAATGCACTTTCTAGTCATGGATTTTTGAATGCAAATGGCAGACCTATAAATCTAAAGAAGGATTACCTTAACTTTTACGAAGCATTATCGAAAGAAATCTCCTAAGGAGGGTGCAAAAGATTATTTGTTAACTTTAAAGCTCTCTTATGCTATTCTTTCCATATGAAAGACGGATTTGTAAAAGTTGCAGCGGTTTCTCCTTCCCTTAGAGTGGGAAATACAGATTATAATTCCAAAGAGATAATTAAAGCCATTAAGAAAGCTCAAAAAGAAAGAGTAAAGGTACTTGTTTTTCCTGAGCTATCTATAACTGGCTATACCTGTGCTGATCTATTTTTTCAGCGTACTCTTCTTGATAGTGCTTCGCTTGCACTCATGGAAATTGTTGATGTAACTCAAAATAGTGATATTCTTGTCTTTGTCGGCTATCCACTTCAATATGGTGGAAAACTCTTTAATACAGCTGCTGCTATTCAAAATGGGAAGGTTTTAGCTTTCATTGCTAAGAAAAATCTTCCGACATATGGAGAGTTCTATGAAACAAGGTGGTTTACTCCATGTCCAGACGAAAATGTTGTACTTACAACAGAATGGGGTGATGTTTTATTTGGCAACAAAATAATCCTTGAGGCAGAGGAACCAGATTCATTACGTATTGGCGCTGAAATATGTGAAGATTTGTGGGTTGCAGATCCTCCATCAACACATTTAGCCTTAGCTGGAGCAACGCTTATTGTTAACCTAAGTGCTTCTGATGAGCTTACAGGAAAGGAAGACTATAGAATAAATCTTGTTAATGGTCAGAGTGCAAGAACACTCTCTGCATACATCTATTCAGATGCATCAGAGGGAGAATCTACTACAGACATGGTCTTTACCGGTGCTAATATTATAAGCGAAGATGGATCTACTTTAGTCTCTAGAGCATATAGTTTAGGAGAGTTAGTTGTAACTGAAATAGACACTCAGAAGCTCGAAAGTGAAAGAAGCAAACGTAATACATTCCCTCTTAAAGATGATAATTACGATTATATTCCAATAGATTTTGACTTAGAGGAGACTATTCTTACTCGCTTCATTGACTCTCATCCATTTGTTCCTTCTCAAGATGGTTACAGAGCTCGTAGATGCGCAAAAGTTTTACTATTGCAGTCTCTTGGCTTGAAGAGAAGAATTGAACATACACATGCTTCTAGTTGCGTTATTGGTCTTTCAGGCGGTTTAGACAGTACGCTTGCGCTTCTTGTTACTGTTAAGGCTTTCGATAGTCTAAATATGGACAGAAAGAACATTAAGGCAATCACAATGCCATGCTTTGGAACTACGAAAAGAACAAAAAGTAACGCAGAAAAACTTGCTCTTTCTCTAGGCTTAGATTTTATTGAGATAGATATTACAGCATCTGTAAAGCAGCATTTTACAGATATAAATCAAAGTTTGGATGATTATTCTGTCACATATGAAAATGGACAAGCGCGAGAAAGAACTCAGGTTCTAATGGACTATGCTAATAAAATTGGAGCACTAGTTGTAGGAACAGGAGACCTCTCTGAACTTGCACTTGGCTGGGCTACCTATAATGGCGACCATATGTCTATGTATGGAGTAAATACGGGAGTTCCTAAAACACTTGTAAGATCTCTTGTTTCTTATTACGCAGATTATGTTGCATCACCTGAGTGTAAAGATGTATTGATAGATATACTCAATACGCCAGTATCTCCTGAATTGATTCCAGGTAAAGATGGCAATATTGACCAAGTAACAGAAGATATTGTTGGGCCATATGAACTACATGATTTCTTTATCTATTCAATTGTTCGACAGTCTTTTGGGGCTTCTAAGACATTCCGCCTTGCAGAATATGCATTTAAAGATAAATATGACTATGAAACAATATATAAATGGCTAAGAACATTCATTCGTAGATTCTTCTCTCAGCAATTTAAACGAAGTTGCTTACCTGATGGACCAAAAGTCGGCGCGGTCACTCTTTCTCCTCGCTCAGATTGGAGAATGCCATCTGACGCAGACTCTTTTGTTTGGCTAAAAGAATTAGATAGAGCTTACGAAGAAAGAAAAAAAGCGAATAAATGAAAAAGTAATTGCCTGTAACCTTTTTTCTAAGTAAATTGTTTAATAGTGTTGATTAAGGTCGTTTAAATGAAAAAGAAATATATTGTTGTTTTTGTCTTATTGGCTATTTTAAGTACATCCGTATTTGCTTCTTTCTTGCAGATAGGTCCAACTTACAGTGTAAATATGCCAGTTGATTTCTCTTCGCAAACTCCAATTGAAATATCGAAAGTAGACTTTAATAAGTATACTCTCGGTTTAGATACAAGATTTAATATTGGTTATGTCGTGCTAGAAGGTGAGTGCAAGGCAAAGTTCACAGACGAATTACTTCTTAATTCTTTTGATGTTTATACTTCTCTTGGCCTTAAGGTTAAGGTTTTCTTCTTAGACTTTATAGCATCTCTTGGCTTAAAAACAGAAGGTACGAAGAATGAAGCATCTAATTGGATCTTCAATGGAGTTGAGAATCCAACATTTGTTTCTCTTTTAACTAAGTCTAGTATTTTTTACAAACTTACAACTAATATAAATATGGGAAAGGTAACGCTAAGCTTAAATGCAACTTTACCAACAACAGAGACTATTGAGACTCTCAATGAAGTAAAAGAGAGGAGTGTAGTAGATGCAATAACTCCACAACTTGATAAGACTCTTGTTTCTGTTGGTTTGCTTTTTAATTTATTCTAAGGTGTAAAATGGCAGGAAAGAATTTAGGTTTATTTAAAGGACTTTTGACAGTATTAATTCTATCGATATTGGTATTTGTTTCGATTTACTTTTTCTTTCCAAATATTTCAATAAAGTATTTTGGTATAGCATTTGATAAAGAGAGGGCTATCGAAGATAGTGTTGCCTCTCTTTTATATAAAGCATCATATTTTACCGATGAAGAGAAGGCTAAGTTTGATGAATATCTGTCCTCTGACGAGGGAAAAGAATTTGTTAAAGGGATAAGTAAAGCTGTAGAAGAGGGCTCAGAGAGTCTCTCTTCGTTCTTCTCCTCTGAAACTTTTTATTCTTTCAGAGATAAAGCCCAATCAATATTAAGTGAAGATAGTTTGAAAAAGCTTGGTCAAAATATAGAAGAAACAACATCTACATTGCTAAATAGCCTTAAATAGAACTCCTTTTTTTCTCCTCTATTTTCCCGTATAATCAAGACTATAAGGTGGTAGATAAAGATGGACGGAGAACTCTTTACAACAGCAGATTTAGATCCAGAGCTAATAGAAAAAGAGCGAAATCAAATAGAGCGCGAAAGAAAAGCAAAAGCTAAAGAGAAAGAAGAACAAAAGAAAAAAGAGAAGAGAGAAGACAATACCATCTATGACAAAACTCTTTTTATTGTTGATGGCTATGCTTTTATTTACAGAAGTTACTATGCACACAAATCAAAACCACTGACAGATAGAGAAGGAAACAACATTAGTGCTTACTATGGTTTCTTTCAAACCCTTTTCTATCTTTTAGATAACTATAAAATGGATGGGCTTGTTGTTGCTATGGATACAAAAGAGCCAACATTCCGTCATGAAATGTATTCTGAATACAAGGCCTCTAGAGAAAAAGCCCCAGATGATTTACATAATATGGTAGAGCCTATAAAGAGCACTCTTAAAAAGATGGGAGTCCCTGTTCTCACAAAAGTTGGTTATGAAGCTGATGATGTTATTGCAACAGTGGCAGAACGGGCAAACAAAGAGGGTTGGAATGTTGTTATCGTAACTGGAGACAAAGATATATGTCAGCTCGTCTCTCCTCATATTTCTGTTCTAACTCCGCCAAAGAAAGATAAGGCTTCTTATACAATTTTAGACAGAGAGAAGGTTAAAGATGAATACGGAGTCTATCCTGAGCAAATAGTTGATTATCTATCTATTTGTGGTGATAAAGCCGATAATGTTCCTGGCGTTGCGGGGCTTGGCGAAAAAACAGCTTCTAGACTTTTGACTGAGTATGTGACACTAGATGGAATATATCGCCATTTAGATAGCTTAAAACCTAGTGAAAAAAAGAAGCTAGAAGATGGAAAGGAAAGTGCCTACTTTTCAAAAAAACTAATTCTTCTTTCCCTTGATGCTTTTCCTGAAGATTTATGTTTTGAAAACACTCTAACTAAAAACTTCACAAAGAGTAATGCTAGTGATGATTTTAAGAGAATGAATATAAATAGGCTAAATGGCAAGCTTATCTCGTCCTTGTTAGATGAGAAAAAGGATCCTTCTAATGTCACAGAAGAAAAAGAAGAGGAAGTTGTAAAACCTTTACTAAATGATAGTGAGAAGTACTTATTAGAGAAGGGTGAGTACACAGTCTTATCAAAACTTGAAGATGTTGAAAAAGATTTTGGCAACATAGTTTTATTTAACGATGGCGTCCTCTCTTTGTTTATACTAGCTTCTGACTATTCTAATGGCGAGACTGTTTTAGGCTTTTCTTATTCCGTGGAGCCGAAAAAAGCAACATATGTTTCTGTTGGGGAAGGTGGCATAACACTAGACGAAATGAAGATTCTCTTCGAAAAGTACTTCTCTTCAGGAAAGATAAAAATTATTGCTCATAGCGGAGAGGCGATTTTAAGACTTCTTTTCACTATCAACTTAAATGCAACTATCATTTCAGATACTATGATTATGGCATGGTTACTCTCATCAAATGATGGTGTTTATAGCTTAAACAGTGTTGTTAGTAAGTACTTTTCTCAAACATTATTAGATTTGAAAGATATTAAGGGTGGTGATTGTCTTGAAAATGTCGATATATCTCTTCTTTCTCGTTATTCTCTTTTGCGTTCTGATTACACCTCAAGACTCAATCGTGTATTAGAACGAAGAATCCATGAAAGGGAGCTTTTTGAACTCTATAGGACTATGGAGCTTCCTCTTTTAGAGGTGCTTGCTAGAATGGAGAGTGAAGGAATCTATTTATCTAAAGAGAGAATGGATGAACTAAAAACAAAGACAGATGAGAGGATAGCAAAATTAGAGGAAGCTATTTATCTTCTTGCTGGCTATAAGTTCAATATAAATTCAACGATGCAGCTTAGTAAATTGCTCTACGATGAACGAAAACTTCCTCCTGTAAAGAAAACAGCTCGTGGCTTTAGTACAGATACTGAGACTCTTGAGGCCCTTAAAAGTACAGAAGATCCGATTATAGCTCTGCTATTAGAGTATCGCCAACTTGCAAAGCTAAAGAGTACATATATAGATGTTCTTCCTCTTCTTAGAGACTCTTCAGGAAGAGTTCATACATCTTTCTTGCAGACTGGAACAGCTACAGGAAGACTCTCTTCTCGCAATCCAAACTTGCAAAACATCCCAGTAAGAACAGATGAAGGCAGATTAATCCGTTCTGCATTCGTTCCAGAGAGTGGTAATGTCTTTATCAGTGCTGATTACTCACAAATTGAGCTAGTTGTGCTATCTTGGCTTTCTGACGATGAAATGCTTAAGTCTGCTTTCCTTTCAGGTGAAGATGTACACCGTTTTACAGCAGCTCTTGTTTTTAACAAGAAAAGTGAAGATGTAACAAGTCAAGAACGCCGTGTTGCCAAGACAATTAACTTTGGAATTATGTATGGGATGTCTGCATTCCGTTTGTCCAATGAACTTGGCATTTCTCGTAGTGAGGCAAAAGAATTCATTACACGCTATTTTGAGCGTTATTCTTCTGTAAAAGATTTTGTTGAAAAAGTTAATAGAGAAGCCGAAAAGAATGGATATGTCAAAACATATTGGGGCCACGAAAGAGAAATTTTAGGAATAAATAGTAGAAATAAGACAGAGAAAGCAGCTGCGGAAAGAACTGCTGTTAATACTGTTATTCAAGGCACGGCTGCCGAAATAATGAAGAAAGCTATGATTGAAATCTTCAATGAGATTAAAGAGAAAAAAATTAATGCAAGGATGCTTTTGCAGGTTCATGATGAATTAATTTTTGAGGTTGAAGAGAGTAAGGCAGAAGAGCTTGAGCTCTTGATAAAGGATAAGATGGAGAATGTAGCTAAGCTCTCTGTTCCTCTTCGCGTTTCTGTTGAAAGAGGTCATAGTTGGGGAGAGATGCACGAATGATAGTGGGATTAACTGGAAAAAGTTGTTCTGGTAAAGATACGGTAGCTCGGCTTCTTCCTTCTTATTTTTCTGTAATAGATGAGGACAAGCTTGGTCATGTTGCTCTAGAAAAAAATAAGGATAAAATTCTAGAAGCATTCGGTGAATCTGTCTTTACTAATGGAGAAGTTGATAGATCAAAGCTTGGGCCTCTTGTCTTTAAGGATGAAAGTAAACTACAAAAGTTAAATGAAATAACTCATCCATGGATGGTAGAAGAGACACTAAGAGAGTGCAAGAAAATCGAAAAAGCGGGAAAAATTGCTGTTATTAATGCTGCAATTTTAGAGTCAATGGGCTTTGTTCCTTACTGTGATGAAATCATATTTGTGATGTCAAAATATGAGAATAGACTTAAGCGAGCCCTTCAAAGAGATGCTATTGATGAAGAAAAATTCAAAAATAGAGCAAAGAATCAACAAGAAATCGGTGCTACTCTCTTTTCTTCTAACAAAAAAGTGTTCACAATGCTAAATGATGAAGGATTAGAAGAGCTTTCTCGACAAGTTAACTTATACTGTGATAATATAGAAAAAAGAGGTTATCATGAGCAGAAAATCTAGTACGGTTTGTCTTAGTGCAACCATTACTCTTGCAGTTTTTGTAGCTGTAGCAGCTTTTATTATTAATCCATACAGAGGAAATAATAATTATTCCTCTCAGGTCCTTGACGAAGCAAAGAATAGACAGACACTAACTGTCGCGTCTGTTCCAGAACCTTTAGAGACAGATATTGAAGCAAGAAAGAGTGAAGACAAGATGGCAGAAAAGGTTTCTGCAATCCTCAAAGAGGATGATGACTTTGTTAACACAATGGGTGAGAAGAGTGCAAATTATGTTGCTTCTCAGATGCCTGAAATAGAAGAAAAGTATTCTCAGGATATGTTAGACAAGATTGCTGAGGGAAAGAGAGCTAACGATAGTGCTATTGCATCTCTAGAAAGTGATCTTAATGAAACTAAGAATTCTATTTCTTCTAATGAAGATATAGCAAGCTATCTTCTTTCTGATAAGGCTTTTGTTGATAGTATTACAGAAACTGTTGCTTCAAGAGTATCTAATGATGTTGATGCAGAAGAGCTAGCTAAAGAGATAATCTCTTCTGAGAGCTTTAAGAGTGCATTGAATGAACTTTTATCTTCAAATAAAGATAATATTCCTCTTCCTCAGTTCAACACTGAAAGCAGTGCTGTATATAGTGAAGAAGAATATTTAAAGAAGAGAGAAGAGGCTAGAAATAGCGAAATTGGAAAGATTTTAGATTTCCTTGGTTATTGATTATTTCTTTTCTCATAGAGGGTGCTAGATGCACCCATTTTTTTATCGCTGAGTTTTACAATTATGGTATTATTTAGATATGAGTGATAAAGAACTGTTAGAACTTTTAAGAACTCTTGTTGAAACAGAGTCTGTTACAGGAAATGAAGAAAAAATTGTAAATAAGCTAGAAGACATTTTCGTATCTCTTGGTTTTGAAGTAGTAAAGACACTTTCTGGTTGTATTTGTGGTGTAATTGATTCTCATATTCCAGGACCTGTTGTTTTACTTGATAGCCATGTAGATACAGTTTGTGTTTCAGATGTTACAAAGTGGAAGCATGATCCTTTTTTATTAACGAAGGATGGCGATAGACTCTATGGCCGCGGCACCTCAGATATGAAAGGTGGGCTTAGTGCTGCAATTGCTAGTAGTAGCGAATTTGTTAAAGCTATTAAGAGAGGAAAGATTGTTGTTTCTTGTATTGTTGAGGAAGAACGTTTTGAGGGAATTTGCGCTAGAGAAGTGAGTGAAATCTTTAATCCCGACTATGTAATTATTTGTGAATCAACTCACTGTAAGCTAAATATAGGACAAAGAGGAAGGTGTGAAATACTACTTACAGCAGAGGGAAAAAGCTGTCACTCATCTAATCCAGAAGAGGGTGAAAATGCTGTCCTCAATGCAATAAAAGCAATAGAGGCAATAGAAGAACTTAAGGTAAATGAAAATGAGATTTTGGGACGTGGTATTATGGTATTAACAGATATAATATCTAGCCCATACCCAGGAATGAGTATCGTTCCTGAAAAATGCTTTGTTACTTATGATCGGCGTACACTTGTTGGAGAGACAGAAGAGAGCGTAATAGACCCAATTAATAGGATTTTGAAAGAGAAGAAAATAAAAGCAGAAGCTAAGATTGCTCTAGGTAAGACTACAAGTTACACAGGTCTTACTCTTTCTAGCCCACGTTTCTTCCCATCTTGGTTGTATGCGATAGATAGTCCTATTGTTCAAAAGGCAAAAAAAGGCTTAGAAAGTGCAAATCTCTTTGAAGGCTATAGCCACTATTCTTTCTGTACTAATGGTAGCCACTACGCAGGAGAAAGAAAAATACCAACTATTGGCTATGGGCCAGGAGAAGAAAAGTTTGCACATATCGTTGATGAGTACATTGAAGAAGAGGACCTATATAAAGCAAAGCATGGTCTTAAATCAATTATTTCTTCTCTTCTTAGCTAATTAGGGTAGTGCCTTATATCTCCATCTGGAGTTTCTATAGTCCAAATATCGTTGTTCCTCTCTTTTAAGTAAGACTTTGAGAGAGGAATTTTTCCACCACCTTCTGGTAAATCGAGGGTGTATTGAGGCATGCCGAGGCCTGAAAGATTTTCTCTCATCTCTTCTTCAAGCTTTAAGCCATCAGAAAGAGCTACTCTTAGATGTCTTGTTCCTTGTACAAGGTCACCTTGGAATAGGTAATATGGCTTTATTCTATTGTAGAGGAGGATATTACAAAGCTCTACTTGTGCTTCAAGCGTATCATTAACACCCTTAAGGAGCACACATTGATTCATCATAGGAATTCCAAGTTTTACAAAGCCTCTGATAGCTACTTTCGTATCTGGAGTCAGTTCGCTTGCATGATTGAACTGGGTAAGAAGATAGAATGGAGCACCATAATTGTTCTTTTCTATTATTTTAAACAGTTCAGGTGTGAAACGCTTAGGGTTGCTAAAAAGAGCTCTTGTGCATAGGCGTAGTATTAAATCCTCTCTAGCTCCTTTCAATGAAGATAAAAGATAATCTAATCTTTCATTACTAAGTGTAAAAAGATCTCCTCCTGTTAAAAGAAGCTCTTTTATTTCCATATGTTCTTTTAAAAAAGAAAGTGCATCTTTTATATCTTCATCGCTGCAAGGGCCAACCATGCTACCTGAAAAGCGACGGCGAAAGCAGTGTCTACAGTAAGCAAAACAGCTATCTGTAACTAAAAATGCAGCTCTGTTTTTATAACGTCTAACTAAACGGGGAGTAATGGAATATCTATGTTCCTCTTGAGGGTCAAGAGTACCTACAGTATCATCATTTTCCGCCTTTGAGGGAACAAATTGACGTCTTATTGCTTCTTCATTTAATAGTGGAAGAATATTGTCAGAGATAAGAATTGGAAGAGTATTCTTTCCATTTTTATCCCATTCTCTTTCGTCGCTTGTAAGACAAATATATTTCTCAAGTTCTTCTAGATTAGTAATGGCCATTTGAATGTTGTACACTTTTATCATCTTTTTAACAACATACAAGCAATTATTAAAATTGAAAGGAGACTTGATAGATAATATAATGGAAATAATTGACAACCCTTTTGGAGGTTATTGTGTCTGATAAGAGAATTGAATTGAAATTGAACTATAGGAGAACTCTCCTTATAGGTTTTGCGTTCTTTGGCATACTATTACTTTGGCAAGTATATGATTCGTGGTGTCCAACATTTTTGACAGATATTTTTGCAAGAAAGATGTATGGTCAAAGTTCTTCTCAATTAAAAGCGTCTGGAGATGCGCACCATATATTGAATGTTCAATGGATAGTAGGAATTATTATGGCATGCGACAATGCTGCTGCTTTAATTCTCTTACCTATATTTGGTCGTCTTTCAGACAAGACAAATACTCCTATCGGAAAGAGAATGCCATATATTCTTGTAGGAACATTTGTCTCTGCAATTGTTTTCCCATTTATCCCACTCTTTTTCCACTATAATAATATGGTTGGAATGGTTATAAGCATGGCATTAGTCCTCATCTTTATGATGATGTATCGCAACCCAGCAGTTGCACTTATGCCAGATATTACTCCAAAGCCATTAAGGGCAAAGGCTAATGGACTTATTAACATAATGGGATATCTTGGCGGGGCTGCAGCAACAGTTCTTGGTATTTTCTTGCCTCTTTCCAATTATATCAACGTTCAAGATGAAGCAAGAAAGCTCATGATTATTGAAATACCATTCATTGTAGCTTCAGTCTTAATGACAGTTTCTGCTCTCGTTCTTTTCTTTACAATTAAAGAGAACAAGATTGAAGAAGAGATCAAAGATGAGTTAGAAGAGGGTGAAAGGGAAGCGGCAATTGAAAATCCTGTTGATGATTCTAAGCCTATGAGTAAGGCCAATAAAGCAATGCTTTGGGCAATTTTGATTGCAGAATTCTTCTGGTTTATGGCAGATAACGCTATTGGAACATATATAGGCAACTACGTAATTTATTACCTTAATAGTGCATCTAGTGCAACTATGATACTCACTATTATTGGAGGCCTTGCCTCTGTTATAGGTTTCGCAACAGCTGGTTCTATTGCCGACAAGATTGGTCGTAAGTGGACTATTGCGATAGGCTTATTACTTACAGTTTTAGGTTATATTGTTATGTCTATAGTAGGACCTACAAAGAAAATAGTTGGAGTTAATGGTGAATATTCATTCCCAACACTACTTTATGTTGTATGGGTTATAAAAGGTTTTGGTATGTCGCTAGTACATAATTGTTCGTTCCCAATGATCGTTGAATTATGTTCTTCTAAGAAGATTGGTCAGTTTACTGGCTATTATTATACTTCAAGTATGGCAGCTCAAACAGTTACACCTATTCTTTTAGGCTTGTTGTTAACACAGACAAGTCTTTGGGGAATTCTCCCAATATATTCAGCTGTTCTTTTAGCTGTTTCTAGTTTTGTTTTCATTGTTTTCGTTAAGAATATAAAAGCAAGTAAAGTTAAAAATACAAAAGGCCTGGAAGCTCTTGGCCAAGATGACTAAGGAGGAAATATGTCAACACACATTAGTGCAGAAAAGGGTATGATTGCAGAGCACATTCTGCTTCCTGGAGATCCATTAAGAGCAAAACATATTGCAACTAAGTTTTTTACAGATCCTGTTTTATACAATGAAACAAGAGGAATGTATGGTTATACAGGATATTGGAAAGGAAAGAGAGTATCTGTCCAAGGAACAGGTATGGGAATGCCTTCATTTTCTATCTATTGCAATGAATTAATTGATTTTTATGGCTGTAAAACTCTTATTAGAGTAGGTACATGTGGAACAAATAGTCCGCTTTTGAAGCTAAGAGATGTCTTTATTGCACAGGCCTCAAATACCGATAGCGGAATGAATGAAGACAGATTTGGCTCAACTTTTCATTATGCTCCAATTCCATCATTTAGACTTATGAAGAACGCCTATGATGAAGCAAGCAAAAAGAATATAAAAGTTACAGTTGGCCCATGCTTCTCTTCCGATAAGTTCTATGATGATAGGCACGATGAAAAGATGGCAATGATGCAAAAGCTTGGCATTATGGCTGAAGAGATGGAGAGCGCAGAGCTCTATACTCTTGGTGCGCTTAAGGGTGTTGAAACATTAGCACTCTTTACTGTTAGTGATGATATTCTTACAGGAGAGAAAACAACAGCAAAGGAGAGAGAAACATCATTTGATGAGATGATTGAAATTGCTTTAGATACACTTTTTGCTTAATTGTTTTTATCACAATCTTTTATAGGCCACGCTAAATGATAGTGTGGCTTTTATTTTAGCTTCTATTTTTTTTGTACAAATTTCAAATTTTAACGCTTTATATATATAACCTAAAAAAGGAGGGCTATATGAAAGAGCCTAAATTTGAAAACAAAGATTTTATCTTAGAGATGATTAACGGGATGACTCTATATTCTTCTCTCTTGATTGAGGCATTTAAAAGCAAAGCATTAATAAGAGAGGTGTTAAGCTTGGTCGAGATGCCTTTTAAGCTTCTCGAAAATGATGATGATGAATTAGAGGTTGTTGTCGAAGAGTACAGAAAGAAAGACCTTGTAAAGCAAAAAGAGAGCGAAAAAGAAAAGGCTAAATTATTACGCAGTCAACGCAGTGATGTTGTTGTGCACCTAAAGCCTAGTTCCCCAATTAATAGATGCATACAGATAGAAATCCAGAAGAGAGATAATAATGATACAATTCCTAGGGCTTTATCTTATTTGGGAAGAGAGTTAAGTAATGAGGAGATAGGAGTTGAAAGAATAGCAAAAAAAGATGTTTATTTTCTTTTCATTTGTGACTATGATCCCTTCAAGAATAGCAAAATAGTGAGTAATGGTAAGCCAATATACACATTCAGCATGAAGACCTTAGCTCTTAAAGTTTTTGAGAGGTTTAAAGGTGAAAATCAAGAGATGGATAACAGTCCTTACATGACCTTCATTAATACGGCATTTCCTTGGTTTACGATAGATTCGTTAACAGAGGAAGAAAAGAGTATGATGAAGTTCTCCCTTGACATGAAAGAGTCATACCCAAACAATATTTATAGTAATGTAATAAGAGAGCTCCTTTCACATTACAAGGAGGGTGGAACCATGTATGACAAAGCCGCTATGTGGTTTGAAGAAGAAGCTAATCGTTATTATGAGTCTCATCCCGAAGAACTAAAAAAAGTTGCTAATCAAAAACAATACGAAGAAGGGAAGATTGATAGTCTTATTTCTTTAGTCAAGGATGGAGACCTTAATCTAGAGAGAGCTATAGAAAAGTCTGGATTAAGCGAAGAAGAGTTTAAAAAAAGGCTAAAGGAGAGTTAATTCTTTCTTAATTCATTTCATGATTAAATACCACAAAAGATTCATTTCTATGGTGGTATTTGTTAAAAAACCACGCATGTAAGCGTGGCATAAAATTTAATTAGTCGTTGACTCTTTCGATATACTCTTTTGTTTCAGTGTTAACTCTGACTTTTTCACCCTGCTTAATGAAGCCAGGAACTCTAATCTTAAGTCCTGTTTCAAGAACAGCATCTTTGGTAACACCCTGAACAGTATCTCCACGAGCTGCATCTTCAGTCTCTGTTACAACATATACAACCTTAGATGGAACCTGTATATCGAGAACTTGATCTTCCCAAAGAGTAAGACGGTATGTTTCGCCATCCTTCATTATGTACTCATAATCAGGGAAGCTCTTCATAGGAACTTCAATCTGCTCATAGTTATCAACATTCATGAATGCAAAATTCTCGCCATCGTTATATAGATACTGGAAAGTTCTGTCTTCGATGGTAATATCTTCTGCGTTATCCTGTGACTTCATTGTCTCAGAAAGAGTCTGGCCTGTTGCTGGGCTCTTGAGCTTAAGACGTACGAATGCAGAACCCTTACCAGGGTTTACAAATTCACGTTCAATACAGAGGAATGGCTGTCCTTTAATAAGGAGCGCTGTGCCTTTTTCAATCTGTCCTGCTTTAATCATTCTTTATACCTCAGATAAATAGTATCAAATTTAGTCTTTGTTTTACCAATAGGTAGAATATCAGAAAGAAGTATTTAGTGTAAAGAAGTAGAAATATAAATTGAACTACTTGCTTAAGTTATCTTCTTTTGTTTTTCTCAAAAAGAGATGAAAGAGGAAATGCCATTAGGCTTTCTATCGTTTTTTCTCCTTCTTCTACCATTAATAGTCTATCCATACCGATAGCAACTCCAGAGCACTGTGGCATCTTTAGAAGTGGAAAGTCTTTATCTGCTTTACTTATGACGTCTCCAGTTCCTTTTCTTTCATCAATAAGTCTCGCTTGTTCTCTTTGGTAGTATTCTTTAATTCTTTTCGGGTCTCTTTCTTCATCGTAGCAGTTTGCTATCTCTGTTCCGTTTATATACATTTCCCATCTCTTCTTATAAGGTTTGTCGATGTAATTTTTTGCAAGACAATCGATTTGAGATGGGTAGTCTCTAAGATAGACCTCTCTGTCTTTAGGAAGAGATGGCTCGACATAAGTTAAAAAGATTTTATTAAATGTATCTTCCCAACTTTCATCTAGAGGAGAATAAAGATTAAGTCTCTCAGCTTCTTCTTTTAGTTTAGATATATCTTGGCACTTAATTAAATCAACTTTAGAGTAATTCCACATAGCCTCTTCTACTGTGATTATTAGAGGTCTTTCTTTTAGCCAACTCGGCTTAGATATTGATGTTTTTTCAATCATATCGATTGTCAGGTCTATAGAGTCGCTATCGGTGTAGTCAACAGTATAATACTCAAGCATAGTGAACTCGGGGTTATGAACATCACCTAGTTGTTCAGCATTTCTAAAGCATGTTGAAAGCTGAAAGATAGAGCCGGAGCCAGATGCGAGCATTTCTTTCATAAATAACTCAGGGGAAGGGATTAAGAATAATTCTTTATTGCCAACGAATTCGTTCTTAAATTCTGTTCCAAAACATTTTATTGTTGGTTCTGGAATTAAATATGGCGAAAGAGAAGGGGTAAAGACCTCTAAATAATTCTTTTGAATAAAATATGATCTGACATTCATAAAGAGTCGCGAGCGGTCTCTTTGATAGTTGAAATTAAACATATTTTTATTTTAGCAAAAGAAACGGTGAAGTCATAGTATATTGTACTCGTCCGGTTATAGTCCTACAATTGAAACATGTTAGCATATACAACACAGGAACCTATTTATGCGTTAGCTACAGCTTTTGCGCCATCTGCGTTAGCCGTCATAAGAGCAAGTGGAGAAGATGTTTTGTCCATTATCTCTCCTTATTTTACTGGAAAACTAGAGAAAGCTAAAACTAATGAAGCTATTCATGGATATATCATCGATAAAGATGGAAAGAAAATCGATGAAGTAATGTTAATTAAGTATACCAAAGGCCATGGTTATACATCTGAAGAGGCTTTTGAGATAATGTGTCATGGATCTCTTCCTGTAATTAGAAAGATATCATCACTTATGGAGTCTATTGGGATAAGAAAAGCTCTTAGAGGGGAATTTACTTATAGAGCTTTTATGCACGGAAGAATGGATCTAACAGAAGCCGAAGCTGTTGAAGAACTTGTTAAAGCTAAAGGTGAAAGAGGTAGAGAAGAGGCACTTGAGAGACTATCTGGCTCAATTAGAAAAGAGGCAACCATAATAAAAGATGATATCTTAAACATCTTAGCATCTTTAGAGGTTCAGCTTGATTATGGAGAAGATGAAATAATTGAAGATTGGATTTTCCCTGTAGAGAAAGTGAAGAAGATAATAGCACGTTTGGAGAGGATGAGTTCTACGTATCGATCTAGTAGGCTCTATTCTTCTGGCGCGAAAGTTGTTCTTGCCGGAGCAACAAATGCGGGAAAATCTAGCCTTTTTAATGCTCTTTTAAAAGAGAACAGAGCTATTGTCTCTTCTATAGCTGGAACAACAAGAGACTATCTTGAATCAAATTGTGAAATTGATGGTATTCCTATTCGTTTATTCGATACTGCTGGCTTAAGGGATGGTGATGACGAAATTGAAAAAGAGGGCATTAATCGTTCTAAAGAGATGATTAAAGATGCAGATTTGGTTGTTTATGTCCTAGATGGAGGTGAAAAAGAACCTGAAATAAAGGCTGAAAAGACCATATATGTTCACTCTAAGAGTGACATAAAGCCAAGTTCTGGTTTGTCTTTTTCATCTCTGACAGGAGAGGGAATAGATAAGGTTATTGATGCTATTTCGCATTTTTTATCTACGGAAATTAACTCTTTTAGTGATTGTCCTGTTATAGAGAGCAAGAGACAAAAAGATAAGATAGATGAGACAATTAGTAGCTTAAAAGAAGCAATTAAAAACAAGGATATGAGTGTCGATATTATTGCTCTTTATTTCCAAGAGGCGCTTTCATCTTTGTCTGAATTAACAGGTGAAGTAACAACTGATGATGTCTTAGATGTTCTCTTCTCATCTTTCTGTTTAGGGAAGTGAACTACCTCATCCTAACAAGTTAAGGGAGAGGCTTCCAGTTTC
>DHMZ01000133.1:3555-4819 GCA_002406055.1 Spirochaetales bacterium UBA4629 | reverse complement strand
GTTGGCCTTACCTTCGCACCTTTGGGCCCATAAGAACGAAAAAAAGAAGAGATTACTATATCTTCATCATTCCAAAAATAAGGAAATGGTGGGAAGCCAGGAAGAAGTGAATCTTTTTCCGTTACTTCGGCTCTATATCTTTTTTCAATCCTATCTTTTTTCTGTTCTTCAATTAAAGAAGAATAAGTCTCATCATTTCTTGCACATAGCACAAGACCTGAAGTTGGAGTATCTAAACGATGGATAATTCCACCTTCCCAACTATTGAGGCCCCTAACAGTGAGAACCTCGGGGAAAGAAAGGCTAATTCTTTTCAGTAAAGAATCCCCCTCAGTCTTACTTTTAAGGGGGACTGTAGCTAGACCTCCCTCTTTATAGAAGCAAAGAAGGTCTTTTGACTTATAAACAAGCTCAGTTGTCACGGCGAGAAGCAAATATTCTAACTAGATAAAGTAGAATATTGATAAAATCTAAATAGAGCTCTAATGCACCAAGGATTGAAATCTTATTAAGTTCATCTTCACTCATCATAGCGCCGTAGTTATTGTTCATAGCTAGCACCTTCTGGCTATCCCAAGCAGTGAGAAGAGTAAAGATAGCAACACCAGCAATGCTGATAATCATATCTAGCCTACTTGAACCAATAAACATGTTTACAAGTGATACAACTATAATTGCAATTAGTCCCATACTGAGCCAACCGCCCCAACCTTTAATGCTTCTCTTTGTAAATGTTCCATAAAGAGCTGCAACAACAAAGACAACAGCTGTCGTTACAAATGCTAAAGAAAGAATATTTGTTCCTGCATATAGATAAACAAGAGAAGAAAGTGTTGCACCATTAATAGCAGAATAAGCCAAAAAACATCCTATTGCAGCACCGCTAGAAAGCTTCTCTATTCGCCCAGAAAGGATAAATACAATCGCAAATTCGACAACAAAAAGCAAAATAAGAGGAAGAGCATTAGAATAGAGTGCTCTCATAAGTGTTGCGCTTGAAGCAACAAGAAAAGCAGTAAGTGCTGTAACAAGTAAACCACCTGCCATCCATAAATATACTTTCTTTAAAAATAAATTCTCTCTTTGTTTAGCTGAAGAAAGAACAGAATTATTATCCATTTTTTATCTCCTATAGCGTTTAATATAACAATAAAACTAAAAAATAGTAATTGAGTAATAATTTCTACAAACAAAATACATATCAATTCTTAAAGGAATGAACAGGAGCAGGAACACGACCGCCACGAAGGATAAACTCTTTAGG
>DHMZ01000133.1:0-3395 GCA_002406055.1 Spirochaetales bacterium UBA4629 | reverse complement strand
ATAGCCATCTCATCTGCAATTATTCCGCTGATTGTATATTCATCTGTCTTACCTGGAATAGCTATCATATCGAGTCCAACAGAGCAAACACATGTCATTGCTTCAAGTTTTTCAATTGTAAGAGAGCCACATTCTGCACCTTCTATCATTCCATGGTCTTCGCTAACAGGAATGAAAGCGCCAGAGAGTCCTCCAACATAGCTTGATGCCATGATACCACCCTTTTTAACTTGGTCATTTAAAAGAGCAAGAGCAAGTGTTGTTCCTGGGCATCCTACCTTTTCTAGCCCCATTGACTCTAGTATTTCTGCAATAGAGTCCCCCACTTCTGGCGTTGGAGCTAATGATAAGTCTACAATACCATATGGCACAGAGAGTCTCTTTGAAGCTTCTTTCGCAACAAGCTGACCAAGTCTCGTAACTTTGAATGCAGTTTTTTTAATTGTGTCACAAAGAGTTCCAAAATCCTTACCTTTAACGGCCTCAAGCGCATGGTTAATAACACCAGGACCAGAAACCCCAACATTTATAATAGCATCGCTCTCAGTTACACCATGGAAAGCGCCAGCCATAAAAGGATTGTCGTCTGGAGCATTACAAAAAACAACAAGCTTAGCGCATCCTATGCTGTCTTGATCCTTTGTTTTCTCAGCTGTCTCTTTTATAACTTTGCCCATAAGAGCAACAGCATCCATATTTATTCCAGTCTTAGTTGAAGCAAGATTGATAGATGAGCAAACATTTTCAGTTACACTAAGAGCTTCAGGAATAGACTTAATAAGCATCTCTTCACTCTTTGTCATGCCTTTAGAGACAAGAGCAGAATATCCACCAAGGAAGTTTACTCCAACCTTTTTTGCAGCTCTATCGAGAGTCTTTGCAATCTTTACGTAATCAGATGGACTTTTACAGCTAGAAGCTCCAATAAGAGATATAGGAGTTACAGATATACGCTTATTTACAATAGGAATTGCATACTCTCTCTCAATATCTTGTCCAATCTTTACAAGGTCCTTTGCCAAAGATGTTATCTTGTTGTAGATATTCTCACATAGCTTATCTACATTATCACTAATGCAATCTAAAAGAGAAATTCCTAGAGTAATGGTTCTAACATCTAGGTTTTCCTTCTCTATCATCTGATTAGTTTCTATTACTTCATTAATGTTAATCATATTCTCTGCATGCTCACAAAAATATCTTCTCTCTGAAGTTTTATAATTACACCAATCTCTTTTCCAAGGTTCTCAAGCTCTTTGGAAAGCTCTAAGAAAGGCTTAGTTGATGATTGTGTATCGACTATCATCATCATATTGAAGTATCCAGCGACAATAGATTGTGTAATATCTTCAACGTTGACATTGTTCTTATAGAGGTAGGTTGTAACTCTTGCAATAATTCCAACCTGATCCTTTCCTACGACTGTAATAATGGATTTACTCTTATTCATAATTTCCTCTTTTTTATCTTATAAAACTCTTAATCTTCATTCAATAAAACTAAGAAAAAAGATATTTCTCTTTTTCCATGATTTAGTTTTTGTTTTTGATTATATTTTAAGTATGAAGAGAACTCTAAAAAATACACTTATTGCTTTTTTACTTATAGTTGCAGCTGCTATTGTTGTTGTAGCAATTTATGCTTCATACCTATTTCTATCCTATTCAAGGATAGAGGATAAAGCAGAGTTAACGACAAAAAATCAAACTCAGGCGAATGTAAAAATAGGAAAAGCATATAGCGTTGTTACATATAACGTTGGCTTTGGCTGTTATTCGCCAGAGTTTTCATTCTTCATGGATGAAGCAGATTGGAAGGATGGCAAGCATACAGTCGGAGTTTACGGCAGGGGCATAAACAAAGACGACGTAATAAAAGACACACTTGGAACAGGTAGTGTACTAACAAGTATTAACCCTGACTTTATTCTTCTACAAGAAGTTGATGAAAAAGCAACTCGTTCATTCAACATCAATATGAAGAGTTACTATGAAGAGCATTTCTCATCTATGAGTAGCACTTATGCTGTTAACTTCCATTCTGCATATCTTAATCTTCCTATCTATGACCCACATGGAATTGTTAATGCTGGTCTTCTTACTTTAGCAAAATATAAATCATCAAAAGCAGAAAGAATAAGCTATCCAGTCTCTTCTGCGCTCTCCAAAATTGCCGATTTAGATAGATGTTTCTCTGTTGTTCGCTTTGCACTAGATAATGGAAAAGAACTAGTCATAATCAATAACCATATGTCAGCCTATGATGAAGGTGGCGTAATCAGAAAAGCCCAACTCGATACACTTAATAGTTATATTCTAAATGAGTATGAAAAAGGGAACTACGTAATAGTCGGAGGAGACTTTAACCATGCCCTTGGGGAGGAATATGCGAACGCCTTCAAGACAGATCAACTTCTTCCAGAATGGGTAAGTATTCTTAATGATAGTGATTTACCTAAAGGCTTCAGTATAGTCAAACCAGAAAATGGCTTTATTGTCCCTTCTGTTCGTAGTTGTGACATTCCATACACCAAAGGGAAAAACTACTTAACTATAGTTGACGGCTTTATTGTTTCAGATAACATAATCTCTTCCTCTTATGTCTATGACACAGACTTTGCTTATTCTGATCATCAACCTGTCGTACTTAGTTTTGTTTTAAAATAGAGATACCCTTCTTTTTATATCCACAATCGCAATATGGACCACCTGTAGCGAGGGTATATTTACGAATAAACTCAGAGCTTCCTCCGGCCTCACTCATTGTGTAATCCAAGTGACACATTGCCGGAGTTAGGTCATAAATATTTAACTTTTTTGTTAATGTGCATATACCACAGTATGTAAAACGTGCTTCATAACCACTATCATCGGGATATGGATAAAACTCCATATTCCATGAATAGGGATTACGGTCAGCAGCCTTAAAATGCTCAGTCTTCTTCATATACTCTATATCTTGTTTTGTGAACTTATTCTTCCCTTTTATTTGACAGAACTTTTTCATAAGCTTTGTCATCATTGCATTTCTATAATATAGAGTGAGTGTTTCAACATCTGGCCTCTTCGGAAGATTTAGAATGAATGCAGATAGCATAGCAGCACTTATAATATTCATCTTGAATCGATCCTCCTTTTCAAATTCAGGAAGGGTCAATATTATTTCTTTGTACTTTTTCTTTGCCTTAAATGTTATTGTTCTCGACTCATCTTTGCTATAATTAAATACATTAGTAAGTTCTTTTTCAAAGGATGATTTAAAGACAATCCACATTAAAGAAGGAAAACAATGATATTTCATTTACTCTTCTCCCATTCTAAAATTGCTTTAGTTAATCTTCTGTCTATATCTACTCTAGTCTCTTTGCACTCCTTTGGATAATCTCTTGCAGCCTT
>DHMZ01000106.1 GCA_002406055.1 Spirochaetales bacterium UBA4629 | reverse complement strand
TGTGTCTACATCATTATTCTTACTTTTTTTTGCAGAAAGGTCTCTATTTTTATACAAATTTCTTAAAAAAAAGGAAATTTGCAACAAAAAGCAACATTTTTCTAGCTTTTTTAAAAAGACGATTTATCATCATTTATAAAAAAAGGAGAAAAAATGGACAAACTAACTGCGCGTAATCTCATTAATGCTTCAATGGGAAGAGAGTATTCGGATTTAGTAATTAGAAATGCTCAAGTTGTGGATGTTTGTGGATTAACAACCTACAAAGCTGATGTATATGTTAAAGATGGATATATTGTTGGTTTTGACGGAGAAAGAAAGTCAAAAGAGGAAGTCGATGCGAAAGGCGAATATCTAGTACCTGGTTTTATTGACAGCCATTGTCATATTGAAAGCTCTCACCTCTCACCTAGTGAATTTTCTAATGCAATTCTTCCATGTGGAACAACAACAGTCGTTGCAGACCCACATGAAATCTGTAATGTTGCGGGTCTTGATGCCCTAAGTTATATGCTTAAGAGTGCAAAAAATGCAGTCTTAGATATTTTTTACATGTTTCCTTCTTGTGTACCTTGCACCTCTTTTGAGCACTCAGGAGCAATTCTTAATGCACCTGAAATAGAAAAGGTAATCGACAACGATCGTATTCTTGGCCTTGGAGAGATGATGAATTATGTTGGCGTTGTTAATGCTGATGAAATGATTCTCGATAAACTTGAAACATGTTATTCAAGAAAGAAAATCATCGATGGCCACGTTCCATCAATCGGAGGTCAGGGCTTAGATGCTTATCTATGCGCCGGAATTAAAACTGACCATGAATGTGAAACACCAGAAGAATTACAAGAAAAGATTAGAAAAGGTATGTACGTTCTCCTTAGACAGGGCACAGTTTGTAGAAACGTCTTACAACTTTTACCTGGAGTAAATGATAACAACTACAGACGATGCTTATTTTGCACAGATGATAGACAGCCTCAGTCTATAACGAGAGAAGGTCATATAAACTACGGCGTAAATTTAGCAATAAGCCATGGAATGGATCCACTAAAAGCTATCGCATGCGCTTCTCTTAACGCTAGCGAATGCTACCATCTTGATGACAGAGGCGCTATTGTTCCAGGCAGAAGAGCTGACTTCTTCCTTACTAAGTCACTTAAAGAAATAAAGCCTACATCTGTCTTTGTTAAAGGTGAAAAAGTTGCAGAAAAAGGAAAAACCCTTAAGCTCTCTCCTCATATAGATCCATTTGGAGTAAAAGGCTCTGTTAAAGTTAAAGATTTATCTTTAAAAACATTCTCTTTACCTTTAAAGAGCAACAGGGCTCGTGTAATAGATATTCTTCCTGGTGGAGTTGTTACAGGAAAAGGAGAAGCTACTGTTAAGAGAGACGAAAACGGAGAATGGGTACATGATGATAATGAAGATATCTTAAAAATAACAGTTATCGAACGCCATCATGGAACAGGCTTCCACTCTTCTGCTCTAATTAGAGGCTATGGCATTAAGGATGGAGCTATTGCTACCACTATTGCACATGATTCACATAACATTATCGTAGTAGGCTCTAATGATAATGACATGCTTAAAGCTGTTGAACATCTTGTTGAAATGGGAGGAGGTATAACTGTTTTTAAAGATGGAAAAGAGCTCAGCTCGCATCCTCTCGAAATTGGTGGACTAATGACAGATTTGCCTGTTAGCGAAGTCGTTAAGTGCTTAGATGAACTCCATGAAGCTACAGAAAAACAGATGGAAGGATTAAACCCTGAAATTGATCCATTCATGACTCTTTGCTTTATGGCTCTCCCTGTAATTCCTGCTTATAAAATTACAGATTGCGGTCTATTTGATGTAACACAATTTAAATTCGTTGATGTCTCAATTGTTTAACTAATCTAGACTTTAATAAAAGGGGAAAGAATGTCTTTAAAGACTCTTTCCCCTCTTTTATCTATTTTTTTCCTCCCTTTAGCGTCCATTTTTGACTTTCAGTTTGCATCTTTATCATATGAGCATAAATTCCATCACGCTTTATTAGTTCATTTGGAGATCCCTCTTCTGCAACTCTGCCCTCTTTAAGTACAACAATCTTATCTGCACCAGAGACAGTACGCATTCTATGCGCAATAATAAGAACAGTCTTATTCTTAATAAGTCGAGATAATGCTTCTTGAATTATTGTTTCATTTTCAACATCTAGGCTTGCTGTAGCTTCATCTAGTAAGATGATAGGAGCATCTTTTAAGAAAGCACGCGCAATTGAGATGCGCTGACGCTCGCCTCCAGATAATTCTGAGCCATTCTCCCCTATATTTGTATTCCATCCATCAGAAAGCTTTTCAGCAAAGCTATCTACATTAGCTAATTTTCCTGCAGCTATAACCTCTTCATCTGTGGCATTTTTACGACCAATACGTATATTCTCCATAATGCTGTTGTTAAATAGCGTTACGTTTTGGAAAACAATTGAATAAAGACTCATAAGTCTTTCTGGATCAATTTTCGAAACATCCATATCACCAACAGTAATCTTACCTTTATTAATATCCCAAAACCTTGTAGCTAAGCGAGAGACTGTTGTTTTACCACCGCCAGAAGGTCCAACTAAAGCAGTAATCTCTCCTTGCTTTGCTGTAAATGAAACATCTTGTAAAACAGTCTCTCCATTCTTATATGAAAAACCAACATGACTAAACTTAATATCACAGTCTTTATTTGTTAGCTCTTCACTCCCCGTCTGTATAGGACAGTCAAGAATTTCATTCATCCTTCTTATATTTGTGTTAGTAGCAATAATTGCAGAAAGGTTTTGAAGCGAGCCTTCTAATGGGTCATATAAACGTGAAATAACCAATAAAAACATAAAAAATGTCATTAGATCTAATTCTTTAGATATTAACAAAGAGCTTCCTACAAGTGCAGTTGTAGCAATACCAAGGCGCAATACAAGGCTTGCAGACACAACAAAAACAGCTGTCCCCAACTCACTTTTAATTTGTCTATTCTCAATTGCACGGATCTTTTTCTCTAATCCAATTAAGTAATTTTCCTCTGCATTGTTAGCCCTTAAGTCAGGCATAGTCTCCATACATTCTTGCAAGGCTTCCTCACATGAAATCTTAGCCGCCATGGCCTTAGAAGAAAGTTTCTTCTGTACATTAGAAGCCAATGCTACAATCGAAAATGCAACAGGAAGAGGCCAAATGGACGCAATTGCCATACGCCAATTAACAAAAAACATCATGATAGAGATTACTGTTGTATATAGAATTGCACCATAAAGTGGCATAACAAAATGCGATTGACTTTTTTCCAACACAGCACAATCATTCATGATAGTAGAAGTTAAATCAGCAAGATCTTTTTTATCAAAAAATGAAAGTGGTATTTTTCTGAGCTTTTCTGCAAGATTTATACGACGCACTCCCGATTCGACATAAGTCACAAGGAATGTATTGTTATATTCAATACGCGTACAAACAACAATAAAGATTGCCATAGCTAAAGAACTGATAGCATAAAATAAGATTTTATCAGTGCTAAGAGTATTATTAATTAACTCCCCTACTAGAGAAAAAAGTAAGCCTGTAGGTAGCATGAAAGAAATATTTTGTAATGCACATGATAAAATACCTTTAATTGTATCAACTGCGCCTTTATAAGAAAGTGCAAAACGTCTTTGCAAATACTTAATCATTTGTTTGCCTCCTTTGTAACTTTCCACTCAACAGACTTTTGATATTCATCCCACATTTTCTTGAAAAGCTGATCTTTTTGTACAAGGTAGTCGAATGTTCCATCTTCGACGACATGTCCATTATCGATAACAAAAATATGGTCAGCATCAACGACAGTAGATAAGCGGTGTGCAATCATAATTACAGTGTGATCTTTCTCTAATTCCCCAAGTGCAGCTTGAACTTTTGTTTCATTATCAGGATCGGCAAATGCAGTTGCTTCATCCAAAAGCAGAATTGGAGAATCTTTAAGTAAAGCTCTAGCAATTGCTAAGCGCTGTGTCTCTCCTCCCGATAGATATACACCATTTGAGCCAATAACTGTGTTCACACCATCAGGTAGCTTTTCAATAATATCCATACATTGAGCACCTTTAAGGGCCGCTAAGACTTCGCTGTCTGTAGCACTAGGTTTACCTAGGCGAACATTGTCTAATATAGTTCCTTTTATAAGATGATTATTTTGGAAAACAAGAGAGACAGTATTAATTAACTCTTTTTTTTCAATGTCCTTAACATCTACATTACCAATTTTAATTGATCCACTCTGAGGATCAAAGAAGCGAACAATAAGAGAAATAAGAGTAGATTTACCTCCACCAGATGGCCCAACGAATGCTACTGTCTCACCCGCTTTAATAGAAAGAGAAACATTATCTATTGCATTTTTTGTTCCATCGTAACTAAATGTGACATTCTCCAATTTTACAGAACTATCTGTTGGATGTTTTGGTCTATTTGTTTCTTTTAAAGATGGAGAGTTTAGAACACTATCAACACGAGAAATGGCATCACTCACAATCATTCCATTTTCACTCATAAACATCATCTTTGTGAGTGTTAATGATATGACAGGTGTAATAATAATGTAGAAGAGTAAATTTAATAAGATTGAATGATCTACTCCACAGTTAGAAAATAAAAAGCCTCCAATAATAAGAAAAACAAATACACTATTAATCGCTAGCGTATAGAGTGTCATTGGCCAACGAAGTTCCTTTGTATAGGCAATAACCCAATGCTCATAATTATCGATAGTACCTTTAAACTTTTTAAAAGAAAAAACTGTTTGACCAAAAGTTTTAACAACAGGAATTCCTCTAACATACTCCACTGCCTCATTAGACATGTCTGCAAGAGCATTCTGGTATTGAGTCATTTTGTCTTGTAATTTTTGTCCTGTCATGCGTGTCATGACAACCATACCAAGGAAGACAGGAACAAGACTTAGTATCCCTAGCTTCCAATCAAAAATAAACAGCAAGGCTAAGAGTCCAATAATAGTTGAAACCGCTTTTGCTTTATCTGGTAATTGATGGGCAAGATATGTTTCAGTTGCACCTGCTGTTTCCGATATAGTACGACGTAATTTTCCACTACCAAATTCCTCGATTGCACCCAAAGGCAAAGTTGCGATATGTTTTGTTAACGCAATACGCAAATTAGTAGCAATACGAAAAGCAGAAAGATGGGAACACATTAAGCCAAGAATGTAGACAAGAACTGCAGCAATAGCATAGCTAACAGCCGCCCAACCATAACTTGTTGCATTAACAGCTCTCTCATAGTTTGGGTATACTTCGATAATTTCTTTGAGAATTCTCCAAATATACCAAAAGGGAACAAGTGCTAGAAATGCACTGAGCGATGATAAAATCCACGATGCATAAGTAAGTAGCTTATATGAGCCTGCATAACCGAGCAGTCGTGATAAATTGGATTGTTTTTTCATAAGCAATGATTCCTTAATAAATACAAACTCAGTTAGTTATGTCTAACTTATTTGTACTTTAACAAACATTATCTATGCAAACTACTCCATTTTTGTATTAATGCTCCATTTTGCTTCTTTCTTTTGCGCTCCTTCGATATTCCGATGGCATTACTCCATAACGCTTTCTAAAAGACTCGCTAAATTTGCTTGAATTCTCATAGCCGATTTTCCCTGCAATTTGAGTAACTGTTTTTGTACTATGTGCTAATTCAACAGCTGCTTGTTCTAACCTATACTCTTTAATATATCGATATACAGATACCCCATATATCCTTTTAAATAGTTTCTCTAAATAAGACACAGAGATATTATTTTCTCTAGCTATCTGTTGTAGTGAAACATACTCTTCTTGCTTTTTTAAAATTTGGTCACGTAAACGTTCGACCATCCTAAGCTGTGTTGAAGAATAATAATCGATATTATCTTCTTTTTGAGGAATACGGACTAATAGCATTAACAATTCAATCATTTTCAGCCTAATGTACTCTAAGTCCATATATGAAGAAGCTTCATATAGTTCGCCAAAAACATGTTCACAGTGAGGGCCTGCAGGTATAAAAGTATACCACTTATTTCCCAGTAGCTGTGACTCATAATTAATTTTTT
>DHMZ01000025.1 GCA_002406055.1 Spirochaetales bacterium UBA4629 | reverse complement strand
CAACTTTAATAGCAGTATCTACGTCATGTAGTTTAGGGTTATCCATTCCAAGTTTTTCTCTCTCTTGATTTCCAACAACGAAGAATTCGCTTCCGCATCTAGCACCTAAGAAAGAAGCAACAGTAAAGAGTGCCGCACTCTCCATTTCGCTAGCAAGAACCCCTAGCCTCTTCCAAGCTTCCCATTTCTCTTCAAGCATATAACTAACAGGCATAATAGATGGGTCATGTTGACCGTAGAAGCTATCTTTACACTGGACAATTCCAGTATGGAATTTACATCCAACTTTCTTTGCTCCTTCTCTTAATGCTTCAACTACTGAATAATCAGCGCATGCTGGGAATTCAATTGGTGCATATTCACGGCTAGTACCTTCCATTCTTACAGCACCTGTTGCAATAACAACATCTCCACCAATAACAGGGAGAGCAATTCCACCACAAGTTCCCATTCTAATAAAGGTATCTGCACCGCACTTATAAAGCTCTTCCATAGCAATAGATGCGCTAGGTCCACCAATACCTGTACTAGTAACACTTACCTTCACTCCATCAAGTGTACCTGTGTATGTAACAAATTCCCTATAATCTGCAACGAATGTTGGATTATCTAAATACTTAGCAATTAGCGGAACTCTCTTTGGATCTCCTGGAAGAATAACATATCTACCAACATCACCTTTCTTTATTCTTAAATGGTATTGAATACCAGTTCCATTCATATAATCAGACATTTCTTACCTCCACATCCATTTTATTATAAATAAAAATAAAACGCAAAAAAGATATTCACACAAAGTTAAAGTAAATATAAACTCCATTTCATGAAATCTTCAGTTTCCTCATTTTTACTACTTTTAACTTCATTTATTTGGGGTTTTGCTTTTGTCGCACAGAGTCAGGTAACATCTCTTTTAGGCCCTTTTATCTATAACGGAATAAGGATGATTTTAGGAGCAATTGTGCTTCTTCCTCTTTTTATCCCATTAATTAAGAAGAGAGATAAGAAATACATAAAATCTCTTATTATTGATTCTCTAATATGTGGCCTACTCTTAGCCTTAGCGTCAAATTTACAACAAGAAGGCATAACCTATACGTCAGCAGGAAAAGCAGGTTTCATAACTTCCTTATATATTCTTCTTGTTCCAGTCATCTCTCTTTTAATGGGTAAAAAAAGTAGCACCAGGACTTGGATTTGCGTTCTAACTGGTCTTGTGGGAGCATTTCTCCTTTCCATTAGCAGCACGGAATCAATTAATAAAGGCGACGCAATTGTCTTCTTGTCATCCATCGTCTTTTCTCTTCATATCATTGCTATCGACAAACTCGGTAAAAAGTACAATGGAATTGAACTCTCAACACTTCAATTCTTCTTTGCAGGGCTTTCATCTTTAATTGTGTCTTTCTTCTTTGAAAGAACTACGCTAGATGCCATTCTTTCCTGTGCATGGCCAATTATATATGGCGGAGTATTTTCATGTGGAATAGCATACACACTCCAGGTTGTTGGCCAGAAGTACACATCGCCAACTAAAGCCACACTTCTACTTTCTTTAGAAAGTGTATTCTCTGCACTTGGAGGAGCTTTGCTTCTCTCTGAAAGAATGTCGGAGAAAGAGATATTTGGTGCTTCTATTCTCTTTTTATCTGTACTTATTGCGCAGCTTCCTGATAAAAAGAAAAAAAATTAATCCTTCTTTAAAAAGACATATGTTTTTCCCATTCCGCCATCTTCAGGAAGAGCAAAACGGTAGTCAGCGACAAACTTATTCTTTTTCAAATACTCATGGACGCCTCTTTGAAGAATACCATCTCCATAGCCATGAATAATCGAAAACATAAATAAAGAAGATAGAAGCGCTGACTCAATTTCGTCATCAATCATCTCTATTGTCTCGCTAAGTGTTTTACCTCTGCAGTCTAGAGTAAGCTTTGGCTTTTTAATCGTACTAGTAAAAGATGAGACACTAGCCTCCTCTTTTTCTACCTTTTTCTTTGCATGCAAAAGAGAAGAAAGCTTAACTTTCATCTTTAAGCCATTGTCGAAAAGAACATAAGCGTTCTTATCATCAAGAGAGAGAATGACAGCATGTGTTTTATCTGAGCCACAGAGTACTTCATCGCCACTTTTAAATGGTTCGAGAGAAGAGTAATCATCTTCTGCCTCTTCCTCCTTCTTCTCTATGTCTTTCTTTATATCGTCCTCTTTTTTTTCAAGCTCAGAGATAAAATTCTTAACGCGCTTTGTCTTTTCTTTATCTAAAGTACCTGTTTTTACAAGCTTAACTAGATTCTCGAGTTCTTTTCTGCTTTCACGTAAATAAGAATTAAGTTCCTTGTATCCGCTCTTTTCAGCATTAAGTAATTCTTTCTTTAACTCTTCTTCTCTCTTCTCTAGCTTTTTTCTTTCCTCTTCTAAGATTTGCTTTTCTCTATGACATTCGCTTATTTTCCTATCAAGAGTCCTCGATTTACTTAATAGAGAGGTAATTATATTGGCACTAGTATTCTTCTCTTCTCCCAAAGAAAGAAGCGCATCGTCAATTATTTCTTTAGGAACTTTTGCTCTTCGTGCGGTACTTAAAGCATGACTATCTCCTGGAATATTTTCTAGAACCTTAAAGGTTGGAAGACTAGTTTTGTTATCGAATTCCATAGATGCATTCATCATATTCTTCTCAGTATAAGCAAAGTTTTTTACTTGGTTATAGTGGCTAGTACAGATCGTAAGACGGCCTCTCTGTGCTAAATACTTTAAAACAGAAAGAGATAGAACTGCACCCTCTTCTGGATCTGTTCCACTTCCTAACTCATCGAGAAGAATCAAGGAAGAATCTGTTAGTTCTGAACAAATTGATGCGATGTTGCTCATATGAGATGAGAACGTCGATTTTTCTGCCTCGATACTTTGTCCGTCCCCTATATCTGTCAAAATATTATCAAAATGAGGAAGAGTTGATAAAGGAGACGCAGGAATGAAGGACGAAATCTGATTAAGTGCAACCATTAAGGCAATTGTCTTCATTGTAACTGTCTTACCACCACAGTTAGCGCCAGAAAGCACCAAAACTCTCTTATCTTTCTCGATTCGTACAGAAATTGGAACGCACTTATCTTTTATAAGAGGATGACGACTTTCGATAAGTGATATTTCTTCACTTCTCTCTATATGATTGGCTTTCACTCTCCTTACCCAAAGAGCAAAGACATAGTGGAAGGAAAAATCAACAACAGTTTCAGTCATCTCTTTTAAGAAAGATATGATATTTCTGCATTCTTCGCTTAGCTCATGAACTATTTTAAGCTTTTCAACTCTTATTCTTTCTTCAGCTAAAACAACATTATTGTTTAATTCAACAAGCTTAAATGGCTCTACAAAGGTAGTGTTGCCAGAGCTTGATTGTCCAGAAATATAGTATTCATCACTCTTTTTGTCCTTCGAGTAGATTGGTATAACAACTCTTTCATTGCGATAAAGTGGATTTTCATTTTGAACTATACTACGATTTGAAGAGATAAATGAAAGAGAGAAACGATAGCGTTCATTTTTTATCTCATCTCTCTTCTTTATCAAAGGTAATAGACGCGGGTGATTCTCGTTTACGTCGCCTTCACTATTTAAGGACGAAAGTATTTTCTCTTCTAACTCTATATAAATATGATCAAGATCCTTTTCTAAAAACTTATAGAGTGTAAGAGTAGCGTGTAAAAACTCCCCTATTTTGTATATATCTTTTCCTTCGATATCACGATGGGTCTCTTTTACATATTTAAAAATCTCACCAAGAGACGGAAAGAATTCTAATGGCTCTGCACCCTCTAGTTTATTTACTAAATCATCAATTTTAAGATATCTATCTCTTAAAATGCTTTCGTCTGTTGAAAAAAGCTCTGGGTTTACATAGCGTCTTGCTTCATCGCTTAAGCTATATGAAGCAATATCTCTTAACACAACATCCAATTCGATATCTAAGACAGCTTTATTATTCATTTTTTATCTCTAGCATATTGAGGAGTAAGGAGAGAAACACTTTCTAATGTTTTAAGATATGAATAATATCTATCCTCATTAATTTTTCCCTCTTCAAGCAATTTGGGGACAACACATCCATCCTCACCTGAATGCAAGCAATTTGAATATAGGCAATTTAAATTTCTAAGTTCAGGAAATGAATCTCTTATTTTTTCTTTATCTAGGAGGGGAACTTGAATCTCCCTCACTCCCGGCGTGTCAATAATAGAGTAATCATCAAGAGTAAGAAGAATTGAATGATTAGTTGTATGGCGTCCCCTATTGTATTTGCTGCATACATCGTTAGTACGTTGATTACTACCTATAAGTGTATTAATCAAACTAGACTTACCTACGCCACTTTGGCCAACAAAAGCAACAGTCTTGTTTTTGATAATCTCTTTGAGCCTATCTATACCTTGCATTGTTACTGATGAGACAGCTATAGCATTGTATCCAAGTTCCTTATATAGTTCATAACGATCTTTTTCGTCTTCAGTTAGTCCATAGTCGATTTTATTTAAAACAAGCAAAATATCTGAAGAGAAAGTGCATGCTATTGCTCTATCTACAAAGCGTGGTCTAAATGGAGGAGAAAGAGGAGAAAAAACTATTGCTGTAATGTCTTGGTTTGAACATATTGTTTGATTTAAATTAGCTTTTTTATTCCATCTCATAAAATATGATTTTCTTTCCGTTACAGAAAGTAAAAGCGCTTCTGTTTTACTATATGGCTCACCATCTACATAGTCGCCGACAACTACAGGATTGTACTCACTCTCTTTATTCTTTAAGACCTTGCCCTTAATTCTTAAAGTATAAAGGTTTCCATCTTCGCCCAGTCCTGTATATATGTTGTTTATAGATTTTAAAATATGGAAAATCATATGACTAAATCGTCCTTTTTTAACCCTTCACTCTCCAAGATTTCATTAAAGCGCTCAGGAAGAGGAGCTCTAAAAACCATCTTTTCTCCGTTTCTAGGATGATGAATAACGAGACGAAGAGAATGAAGCATTAACGTTGCATCTTTATATTTTTTATCGACTCTAGAGTAAATTGGATCTCCTAATACTGGATGATTAATTGAAGAAAGATGAACTCTTATCTGATGAGTACGCCCCGTATAGAGCCTTAATATAAGAAATGCATACTCACTATTTTGCGAAATAACTCTAAATTTTGTTAGAGCATCCTTGCCTTCACTTTTATTATCTGTAACAGTGAATTTCTTCCTATTGTTCTTATCTCTTACAATTCTTCTCTCTATATATCCACTACTCTCACTAAAGAAGCCCTTAGCAATAGCGCAATAGTACTTTTCATTAGTGTGCTCACTAAACTCCTTTGTTAAGGCTAAATGAGCTTCTCTATTTTTTGCAATAACCATTACGCCAGAGGTGTCTTTGTCTAAACGATGAACAATGCCAGGGCGAACAGAATCATCAGAGGTAGAAAAATCCTCGCCATAGAGATTAAGTAATGCATTACATAGAGTGCCTTCATTTACACCGCTTCCAGGATGAACTACCATTCCTTGCTCTTTATTTATGACAAGTATGTCATCATCTTCGTAGATTATATCTAATGGAATATCTTCTTTTTTTAGACCTTCAAATGTTTCTTCTACATATCTTATTTCAACTCTGTCATTTTCTTTGATTTTGCTCGACTTCTTTGCCTTTTTGCCATTGAGCAGAATAAGAGTCGAATCATCTGAAAAAATTGAGCGTGGAATATTTAGTTCTAGAGAAGAAACGCTATCTAAACGCCCAGAAGTAGAAGATATAAAGCTGTATTCTTTCGTCTTTTTCACTCTATTTTTCCTAATACCCAATCAAGCGTTGCCACAAACAAAGACAAGCCTGATGCAACACCTATTGTCAACAATGCATTCTGTTCTGTTGTGTAAGAAGAAGGAATGACATTAAATGATTTAAGCGAGGTTAAAGCTAATGCACTAATTGGAATTGTAAATACATAAGAGCCAAAAAAGAGGCTCTCGGCACGCCTTAGCTCTATGGACCAAATTGGAAACTCCTCTTCTGTGTACTCTTCATACTCATACTTTAAGCTTGGATGAGTAAGTGTTTCAGCAGAAAGAGAAAAGAGCGTAGATAGAATTAAGAGAATTGCAATAAGCTTCTTCATCCCCTAACTCCAAAAATAGAGCTACCAATTCTTATTTCTGTAGACCCCGAGTCAATTGCCTCTCTCCAATCACCACTCATTCCCATTGAAAGAACAGATAATGGATAGCTCTTTGATATTTCATCGAATAGACTTTTAGTATATGTAAAAGCAGCAATGTTCTTCTCTCTATCTCCACCTAGAGGTCCAACTGTCATAAGGCCTATTAAATTTACATTTGTTAGCTCTTGTGCCTTTAAGACAGCACTAAATAGCTCTTCCTTTGTTTTAAATCCACTTTTTTGTTCTTCATGAGAAGAATTAACTTCAAAGAGAATATCCATCTTCTTATTAATCTTTTTGCATTCTTCATCAATCTTGATTAAAAGTGGAATCGAATCAACGCTTTCAATTCTATCTACAAGAGAAACAGCCTTCTTAACCTTATTTCTTTGCAATTGACCAATAAGATATACTTTGCTTCCATCTAAATTAAGTTGAGGAAATTTCTCATTTATTTCCTGTACTCTATTCTCTCCGAAGACTCTTGCGCCTTCCCCATAGGCCTCTTTAATATCTTCAACAGTCTTTGTCTTACTTACAGCCACAAGCTCAACAGATGGGCTATATTCTCTTAACTTAGATAAAAACTCTTTATATAAAACCATTATTTACCTTTCTTATTGTTAATTTCTTTAACTTGCTCTTTGTACTGAGCTTTTACGTTCTTTATGTTTTCTTTGTATTCCTTGCTTGCTTCAAGTCTTTCTTTTGCCCATGCTCTGATATTCTTCAACTGATCTTTTACTTCAGAGCGCTTGCTTGTTGCACTTGGGAATGCATCAAGAATACGCTTGTAAACAGAAGAGAACTTAGCTTTATTATCATCAAGCTCATTCATCATGCGTTTACGATATTCTTGAGAAATCTCCATTTTACCTTCAAGAGCATACTCTCTAGCCTTCTCTTCAACCTTCTTAGCTTTCTCACGTGCATCTTTTAATGCCTTCTGGAATGCACTCATCTTGATTGTAGACATTGTTAAGTCAATAGCAAAGAGAATACGTAACACATCACCAAGATTATATCTAATAGCTTCAGGAATCAAATTAATGAATGATGCAATATATGGCTGAACAAGATAAACAAGAGCAACAGACATAACGCCAAAGAGCGTTGAGTTTAAAAGACAGACTCTTCCATTAATATTTAGCTTGTAGCGAGAATAATCCCAAAGCTTAATTGAGAATATCTTTTCAAGTCCCCAAGAGCCAATATATTCAACAACACTTGTTAAGAGCATGCCTAAAACAAATACCAAAAGAGGATACTTCTTTAGTGGAACAAGGAAAATTTCTACAATTAATCCACCACAACCATAAATTGGTAGCCAAGGCCCATATAAAAAACCTCTGTTAACAAGCTTTCTTTGTCCAATTGAACAGTAGATAACTTCACAAATATATCCAATAAAGGCATAGATAACAAATGTCAAAGTATATTGAGTAAGAAAATCTTTAGCCATATAAACCTCAATTAAAGCATAATGCTTTTAATTGGCTATGTCGAGGTTCAAAAAAAGCCAGTTATTAAAACTGGCGTAGTGGAGGATACAAGGATTGAACTTGTGACATCCTGCTTGTAAGGCAGGCGCTCTCCCGCTGAGCTAATCCTCCATTTATTTTCTGCGGTCGAGAGAACTCGAATCTCCAAGCCCGTTAAAGCACTAGCACCTCAAGCTAGCGTGTCTACCAATTCCACCACGGCCGCAAGACAACAATAGTATCTTAGGAATTTGAGCAAACTATGTCAACAGATTTTACTTTTTTTCTTATTTTTTATCTATTTGCTTGTATTGTAATTAATTACTAAAAAAGAGCTAGAAAAACTAGCCCTTTTTTCATTAAATTTTAGATTCAAAGCATCTATAATCAATATCTGGGAAAATTGCATTACGCTTTTCTGCATTTATGAGCCATTCTGTATTTACAGTGTTGCGGCACATAGATGAATGAACAACGTTAAATGATCCTAGATGGTCCAAGAGCCTCTTCTTTGCATAAGAAGTTGAGGTATTATCATGCATAATGCTAGGCCAATCTGATGACATGGCAAGTAGCAACTCTCTTAACGCTTGATTTAAGAATCTCTCCTTAAGAGAACCTTGGCTTGGGAATCTTTCTCTTAGCTCTTCCATTCTTTCAATGGCTTTTATCGTATGGCGATAAATCCAGGAATTAGAAGAATCAAGCCAAGTATCTGCACCACCGCGTAGGCCAAAACTAGATTCGTTAACACGAATAGTATCAACTTTTCCATGATTGTCGATGATATCAGAAGAAGATTTGAATGCAAAATTCTCACTATCCTTAGCCATCGCTCTAATTGTATGCTCTAAGAAATCTATTCCTTCATACCAGCGGTGCCCAAATAGCTCTGCATCAAAAGTAAGATTAAAGACATGATCAGAGATATTGCATGCGTCTAATAAACTACCCTTCTTTCTGATGTTATATAAGAAGTTCTCAACATGGAGCAAAAGCTTCTCTCTTGCTTTTTCTTTAGAGTAATAGTTTTTATCATCTGTCTTTCCCGTAATAGCATAATACTTATAGCCAGTAAAAACACGAAGCTTTGGCTCATGCATATACTTCTCAACATATTCCATCGGAAGATAATATCCAATATCACGATAGAATTCTCTATAGTCACCATCGCAAGGATAACCTGTTTTATTTGACCAAATTAAGCTTGTTAGGCTCCAGTCTGATGGAAAACCATATAATCCACTAGAGAACAATATTGGTCTATAACCACCATATAAAGATTTATCTGGACTTGTAAGTGAAGCTTGAGGAGCAAGTTGAATCCAATCTATTGAATTAGCCCTTAATATTTTATCAAGTCCAGGATAATAGCCACCTTCCGGTAACCAAAAACCTCTAGGAGATGTACCAAATACCTTTTTGTGAGTCTTAATGCCGACAGCAATCTGAGCATTAATTGCATCTGGATAATCTTTATAAAGAGGAAGATAAGCATGTGTAGCAGCACTGCTAACAAGCTCAATTTTTCCCATATCAGATAGCTTCTTAAAACCTGTTAAGATATTTCTATCATAAGCTTCATAGACATTTAAATTGCGTCTTGTTTCTTCTAGATAAGTCTTTGCCATTTCATGGCATTCCTTATCTTCTGCCTTTGTTCTTTCTACTTCTTTTTCACCAAGTTCTATATGACGTTCCATATACTGAACAAAGCGTTCCTGTAAAGGCTCGTCTAAGAGCATAGTTAAGAGAGTTGGAGAGAAGCACAATGAAATTTTGAAGTCAACTTTTTCGTCTTCAAGCTTGCTTAGCATTCTTAAAAGAGGAATATATGTTTCATTTAATGACTCATAAAGCCAGTCTTCTTCCAAGAATTTCTCATACTCGAGATGTCTTACATATGGTTGATGAGCATGGAGAATAAGATTTATTGTATTCATTTGTTATCCTCCTCTCTATATGCATCTAGTATTTCAGATACTGTAACATTGCTTAATACTTCGCCTGTTTTTGTTGTTATAAGAGAGAGGTATACTTTAAAGAGCATATCATTCTCTTTCATCTTATCCTTATTCTCAAGCCAATAAGACTCAGGAAGCTTTATTGTGTTGGATTGAACAAGAATATCTCTCTTTCCATCAGGATACTCAACAACAAGAGAGACAAAGCACTCTAAAGCATCGTGAGAAAAACCAATATTCCACTCTCTATCATCTTCAGATAGGAAGATATCATATGTTTCTTTTACTCCATTTTTGTTAAACATAGAGACACAAAGAAGCACATTACCCTTCTTCTCTAAGATAGCCTCTTCATCAAGTGACGAAATAGACCAAAATACATATCCCCAATCTGGGTTCTTATAAAGGAAATGAATAGAGGTTTCTTGATAGAACTGAGGGAGTTCCTCTACACCTGGAAGCTCTTTAATTGTATCTGAATTAGAAGAATAATCAGAGAAAGACTGTACGTATTTAATGTTTAGTGTCTTTGCTTGATGTTCATCATCAGCTTCATAATTAGAGTTTTCTTCTTCGAACTTTTCAGTCAGCGAACTGATTAGTTCCTCCCTATCCATCTCACTATAGCCATCTATCTTCTCTTGTTGAGATAAATTCCTAAGTTCGGAGGTAGATAGTAACTCGAGGTTAACACGCACCATTTTTTATAATTCTCCACCACTAACTTTAATTAAAAACATAACATTTAGTCAACGAATGCAACTTTTGTGACTAAAAGCAAATAGACAATAATTGCGATAATTGTCAATTTTTTACCCATTTATTATGATATCTTTTACATTAACTAAAATACAAATTTACATTCGAGATGGTTTATTTAACAATAAATAAAACTAATTATTTATAATAAAAGCAAATAGATTTAAAAATGTTAATTTTTAATTTTTTTGACAAAAAACAAAGAATTATTTTTTTATAAACCGATTTATGTTATCATTTACCTATGCAAAATAACAAAAAAACGTCGGTAATACTACATGGACACTTTTATCAACCACCTAGAGAGAATCCTAGAACTGGAATTATTCCTGTCCAACCTAGCGCATATCCTTTTCTAGATTGGAATGAAAAGATATATGATTGCTGCTATGAAGCAAATTTGAAATCACGATACTTAGATGAAAATGGCAGAGTTCTTAGTATTTCAAATAACTATGAATATATATCATTTAACTTTGGACCTACCCTACTTCATTGGCTAGATAACAATCATCCAGAGCTAATTGAAGGCTTAAGAGAAGCTGATAAACATTCAATAGAAAGACTTGGACATGGAAACGCAATGGCCCAAGCCTTTAACCATACAATCCTTCCTCTAGATAATCCTGAAAACGCAAAATTGCAAATTGAATGGGGCATTGAAGACTTTATATATCACTTTAAACGTGAACCGGAAGGAATGTGGCTACCAGAGTGCGGAGTAAACGATAGCGTTGTTGAGATGCTTTCTGAGAGTGGCATAAAGTTTATCGTGCTCTCTCCATGGCAAGCAGATAGCGTAGAAAAGGATGATGGAAAGATCTACTCTCTTGGCTCTTCTCCTTGCCCATACAGCGAACCATACATTCTAACTGGAAGTAAGGGTTCAACTATCACGGCATTCTTCTATGAGCCTAATCTAGCTTCCTCTATTTCTTTTGGACATGCATTACGTAATGCGGATACTCTCTACTCCACTCTTCTTTCTATTAAGAGCACGAATACGCCTTTAATTCACACAGCTACAGATGGTGAAATTTATGGTCACCATGAACCTTTTGGCGATATGGCATTGGCTGCTTTAATTAGAAAGGTAAATGAAAGAGACGACTTTGTTCTAACAAACTATGCATCATACATGATGGCTAATAAGGCAACAAAGCGAGCATTCTTAAAGAAAGGCGAAGACAATAAAGGAACTAGTTGGTCATGCTCTCATGGAGTCTCTAGATGGTATAAAGACTGTGGATGTCATACTGGCGGAGAGGTCGGTTGGAATCAAAAATGGAGAACAGGCTTAAGAAATGCTCTTAATAACCTTGGTAATAAAATTGATTCTATTTTTGCAGAAGAGATTAATTCAATCTTTTCTGGAAAAGAAGACCCATATACTCTTCTTATGGCAGCTGGTAATGTATTCTCTGGCAAAACAAGAATGAAAGAGTTCCTTACTCCATATGTTGTAAAGTATAACTTAGATAGAAGCGTTGAGATAAAAATTGCACATCTCTTGACGGGAATGAAGTATAAGCATTTCTCATTTACATCTTGTGGTTTCTTCTTTTCAGATATCTCTGGCTTAGAGCCACGACAAGATATTCGCTATGCGCTTTATGCTATATCTCTTTTCCAGCAATACTCTTCAGAAGAGCTAATGATTCCTTTCCTAAGTGACCTTAAGAGTGCTAAATCTAATATAAGAGAATACTCAGATGGCGCTTTAATTGCACAAAATGAAATCGATGGATTAAGAGGCGAAGTTGAAGCTTGTATCTATTTCTATTTAAATATGGAGCTAGCCGCAAAAGAAGATTGGAAGACAACATATGGTTACTTTAAGCTAAAAGAGCTTAATACAAATGATAGCGATGTTGAAATATTTCTTTTCGACTCTTCAACAGATGAAGATTTCTTCTTTAAAGTAATTAGCAATAATGCAATTGATCAAGGTATTAATCTTCTCGTAAACAAGATTAATTCAAAGGGCATTAAAAATGAAGTTTACCATATTACTAACTCATCAATCCCTGCTCGTATTATTAATGAGTCATACTCTTGGATTGATAGAACAATGGTAAGCATTGATGATGATACTTTACGAAAAAAGATTAGAGCTCTTAAGCTATATGCTATTTTGCTAAACCATGATGGTAGTGAGATGGATTCACGCTTAATTGAGAACTTAGGCGAAGCACTAAGCTCTGCCCGTGCACTACTCTACTCTAGTGGCAAACTTGACTACATAGCGCGCTTAGACAATATTAAAGACCTATGCTACTTCATTCTTGAATTTGGTAGAGATAGCGAGAAGAGAGTTGTAGATGACCTAATTAATCTATGCTTAGAGAAGATTGCTTACCTTGTCTCTGTAAATGGCCTAACAGAAAATAATAGCGAACTAATTATTAAATCGCTCGGAGCTATTAGAGAGATTGGAAAAGAACCAAATCTAAAATCTCTACAGAATGTTCTTTATGACTACTACATTCATAAAAAAGAGACATCTCTAGATGAAAATGAGAAAATAAATCTCTTTAAGAGTCTCAACTTCCATTAATTAAAAAGAGGCTGTACATCTTTCTTGGTGCTACAGCCTCTACTTTTTTTACTCATTTGAGAGGAGCTTCTTAGCGTGCTCAATAGATATTGAAGAATTATCGCCACTAAGTAAGCGTGCTATTTCATTAACTCTATCATCCCCCTCAACTTCTTTGATTTTAGTTACAGTTCGATTATTCTCAACGCTTTTCGATACTACATAGTGTTCATCTGCCTTGCTTGCTATCTGCGCAAGGTGCGTTATAGCAATTACTTGGTCATTTTTGCTCAATGCACTTAGTTCTTCAGCTACATAATGGGCAGTAACGCCACCAAGGCCTGAGTCAATCTCATCAAAGACTAGCGTATCAACACTACTTTCAAATTTAGCTTGAGCCTTAATGCTAAGCATTATCCTCGATAGCTCTCCGCCAGAAGCTGTATTCTCAACAGATTTAGCCTTCTCACCTTTATTTGCACTTATTAAGAACTCAACTTCGTCTTTACCGAACTTATTTAAATCCCCTTCACTTACTTTAATAATGAACTCAGCGTTTTCCATGCCTAGTTTACGAAGGGTAGTTTCAATTTTCTTTGAAAACTCTTTTGCTGCGTCTTTTCTTCTCTTTGAAAGCTCGTCAGCCTTTTTTAAGCAAGCGTCTCTTAGCTTTTTCTCTTCCTTTTCTAATTGTGATATATTCTCTTCACTGTTAGAAAGTATATCTATCTTCTTTTTGTATTCCTCAGCTAAACTTAGTGCTTTTTCCACACTTCCACCATAACGTCTTTTTAAACGCTGAATGGTGCTAAGCCTGCTGTTCATCTCTTCAATTTCACCTTCACTTAGATTAATAGAAGATGAATACTCTCTGAGAGTTGAATATATGTCTTCAACTTCGATTGTAGATGAATCGAGCCTTTCTGATAGACTATTTAAGCTTTCGTCTTTTCTGAGTGCTTTATTTAATGATGAAAGAGAAAGACCAAGAAGACTTAATCCTTCTTTCATATCTGTTAGAGAAGATGTTATCTCTTCAAGAATAAACTCGCTATTTGATATCTTCTTGAGTTTTTCTTTTAATTCCTCTTCTTCTCCAACCTTCAATTCTCCCTTTTCAATTTCATTAAGACAGTATTTGAGATAATCCTCTTCTTCCTTACTATCTAGAAGGAGCTTTCTTACATCTTCTATCTCTTTTTCTTTGTTTTTTAACTCATCATAGCTCTTACTATAGCTATTACATAATTCGCTATTCTGAGCATAATCATCTAAAAGAAGACGGAAGTTTTCCTTCTTCATTAAGGATTGATGTGAATGTTGAGATGAAAAATCAACAAGGAGATTGCCTAATTCTTCTCCTTCTTGCCTTGTTATTGGAGAAGAGTTAACACTATAAATAGATCTTCCTTCTGCTTTTATGACTCTTCTAATTACTAATGTGTTATCTTCAAAGGAAATAGAGTGTTCTTCGCACCACTTCTTAACAGCTTTTGATTTAGTAAAGAACGTACCTGAAATTTCAGCTTCTTTTTTTCCTTCTCTTACATCGCTTTTGTCAGCTTTAGCACCTAAAAGAAGCGATAAAGCTCCAAGAATTATTGACTTACCTGATCCAGTCTCACCTGTAAGAACAATAAATGAAGGATTAAAAGAAAGATCTAGCTCATCAATTAAAACATAGTTACGAACATATAACGATTCAATCATGTTTCATCTCACCTGACCAATGAAGCTTTTCTCTTATAACTTCAGTAAAATTACGTTTTGATGAATGAATAAGCTTAAGTCGCTTATTGCTCATCTTTACCACTATTCTATCTAATTCATTGAGAACAAAGAAAACCTGTCCATCAACTGTTAGGACAATATCTGTTCTTTGATCTTTCTTAATATCGAGTACAACTAACTTATCTCCTGTAACAAGAGGTCTATTAGAAAGAGCAAATGGACAAATTGGGGTTATAATCAATGCCCTCATATCGGCATCAAGAATTGGACCACCAGAAGCAAGAGAATAGCCTGTAGAACCAGTTGGAGTTGCCACAATCATTCCATCAGAACGGAAATTACCGGCAAATGTGTTATCTATGCTAAGTGTTAAATTAATTACTTTTGCTATTCCACTTGAGGAAATTACAGCTTCATTTAAAGCAAAAGATTGAAATACTTTCCGATTTTTTCTATAAACAGAGACACTTAGCATCAAACGATTAGAATAGTTTTTCTTTCCACTAAGGTACAAATCTAACGCATCTTTCCATTCAGATTTCTCAATCTCTGTTATATAACCAAAAGTTCCAAGATTTATAGGTAAAACTGTAATATTTAGTTTTGCAGCAGCTCGTGCACAATACAAAACAGTACCATCGCCGCCAAGAGCTATGAGAAGAACAACAGAACTATCTAACTCCATTGTACCTTCTGTACTTTCGATAAAAACAGTCTCAGCCTCATAACCACGTTTTTTAACGTAGGCTTCAATCTCTTTGCTAATTATCTCGCCTTCTTTTTTTATTTGAGGCGTAATTATTACTATTTTACTCATTTTTATCTAAGAATACCTATAACCTTCTGTACCGTTTGTATCTCTGCATTAGACAAGAATGGATACAAAGGGAAACTAACGCCTCTACTGAGAAATGGGAAAGCATTAGGAAAACGATCGTATCTATCTTGATATTTAGCACCAATTGCCTTAGAGAAGGTCTTACGTAGGCTTACTTGGTACTTCAGCGCAAGCTGGATTACTTCATCTGGTCTATCATTTACTACAACAGAAAAACCATAGCCATTAGGGACGAAGTCAACGCCTCCATATCCAAAAACTTTCACTTTGTTTTTCTTTCTAGCTTCATCGAAATATAACTTATATATCGTATTCCTTCTAAGTACAATTTGATCTAATTTATCTAACTGAACTATGCCCAAGCTAGCATTTAAATCGGGAAGTTCAATATATGGAGAATATGAATTTACTTCTTTTTTGACCTCTTCTATTATTTCATCTTTATCGGAAAGCACCAATGCACCACCAGCGGAGGAAACAATAGCATCTTCTTCTGTATTACATATTACAATATCACCAACGCAGCCTGGCTTTACTCCCTTAAAAGTAGATCCTATTGCTTGCGTAACATCTTCAATAATTGGCAGACCCAATTCCTTGTAGCTATCTCCATCTTGGACAACCAAGCCAAGAGGCAGGAATAAAACAAGAGCTTTAACTCCTTGGTCTAAACCTTTTTTTATCTCATCAATTGACGGAAGCATATCATCTGAAACATCTGTTAAATATGGTTTAATCCCAAGACGTTTTAAAGCATCTAAATAAAGAGATGGAGTAAAAACAGAAAGTGCACAGCTATCACCTTCATTTAAATTCAATGCTTTTAAAGAGATTGTAATGGCATCAAGATATGTTCTTAGAGCTACTCCATCCTTTTTTGAAAGATAGAGTGACATAGATTTAATAAATGCTCTCTTCTTTTCACCAGGTCCTATTTTTTCATCAACCATAGTTTGAAGAACAGCATCCATATCTTTTCTAAATAATGCTGGTTTAAAAAATGAAATAGCAGCCATAAGATTAGTGTATCATAAAGAATGCTCTTAAGCCATTTTTAAGCAAAAAAAAATCAGGCAGTTTCCTACTCTCCCAAAGACAAGCTCTAGTACCATCGGCGAAAAAGCGTTTTACTTCCGTGTTCGGGATGGGAACGGGTATTTCCACTTCTCTATGACCACCTGAAAATTCAATAGTAGATCAATAAATAATCTCTAATTGAATTAATCTATATAGAAAATAATAGATTCAATAAAAAAAGCTGGCGACGACCTACTCTCCCAGAGACGAGCTCTAGTACCATCGGCGAAGGAGCGTTTTACTTCCGTGTTCGGG
>DHMZ01000135.1 GCA_002406055.1 Spirochaetales bacterium UBA4629 | reverse complement strand
ATTTATTTAGAGTTATTATAATTTTGTAGGACTTTACGTCGAAAGACACTTTTAGGAGATTATACATGAAGTATTCCACAGAAGTTGAAAACATGTGTACAGTAAGGTGCGGTGGACAGCATGGCTGTGCTCCAATTCCTGAAGAAGGAAAGTGGGTCTATGCTAAAGAGATTAAAGATATCTCTGGCCTAACCCATGGTGTTGGTTGGTGTGCACCGCAGCAGGGAGCTTGTAAGCTTACTCTCAACATTAAGAACGGTATCATCGAAGAGGCATTAATTGAGACAATTGGTTGCTCTGGTATGACGCACTCAGCTGCAATGGCTAGCGAGGCTATCGTTGGTAGAACTCTTCTCGAAGCTATCAACACAGACCTCGTTTGTGATGCTATTAACACAGCAATGAGAGAGCTTTTCTTGCAGATTTGTTATGGTAGAAGCCAGTCTGCTTTCAGTGAAGATGGTCTTGTTATTGGTGCGGGACTTGAGGACCTTGGAAAGGGTACATGTTCTCAGGTTGGTACAACCTATGCAACTAGAGCAAAGGGACCTAGATATCTTAACCTTGCAGAAGGTTACATCCTCCGCCAAGCTCTTGATGAAAATGATGAAATCATTGGTTATGAGTATGTAAACATGGGTGTATTCATGGAAAATGTTAAGAAGGGTGTAGACCCAGCTGAAGCATTGGAAAAGGCAAAGAAGACTTATGGCAGATTCAATGATGCTGTTAAGTACATTGACCCAAGAAAGGAATGATTGGAGGACACTATGGCTTTATTTGAAGGTTATGAAAGACGTATAGACAAGATTAATGGTGTTCTCAATGGATATGGTATCTCTTCTATTGAAGAAGCTAAGAAGATTTGTGATGAAAAGGGCGTTGATGTATATAACATCGTTAAGTCTATTCAGCCAATCTGTTTTGAGAATGCTTGCTGGGCATATATTGTTGGTGCAGCAATTGCTATTAAGAAGGGTCAGAAGAATGCTCATGAAGTAGCTAAGTCTCTTGGTGAAGGACTTCAGTCATTCTGTATTCCTGGTTCTGTTGCTGATGATAGAAAGGTTGGCCTTGGACATGGAAACCTTGCAGCTATGCTTTTAAGCGATGAAACAAAGTGCTTTGCATTCCTCGCTGGTCACGAATCATTTGCTGCTGCAGAAGGTGCTATTGGTATTGCTAAGAATGCTAACAAGGCTAGAAAAGAGCCTCTAAAGGTTATCCTCAATGGTCTTGGAAAGGATGCTGCAAAGATTATCAGTAGAGTCAACGGCTTTACATACGTCGAGACAAAGTTTGACTATTTTACAGGTAAGCTTGAAATCCTTAGCGAAACACCATATTCAAAGGGCGAGAGAGCTGCTGTAAGATGTTATGGTGCTGATGATGTTAGAGAAGGTGTTGCAATCATGCACAAGGAAGGCGTTGACGTATCTATCACAGGAAACTCAACTAACCCAACAAGATTCCAGCATCCAGTTGCAGGTACATACAAGAAGGAATGCACAGAGATTGGCAAGAAGTATTTCTCTGTTGCTTCTGGTGGTGGTACAGGTAGAACACTTCATCCAGATAACATGGCTGCTGGTCCTGCTAGCTACGGTATGACAGATACAATGGGAAGAATGCACTCTGATGCACAGTTTGCTGGTTCTTCTTCTGTTCCTGCTCACGTAGAAATGATGGGTCTAATCGGTATGGGTAACAACCCAATGGTTGGAGCTAGCGTTGCAGTTGCAGTTGCAGTTGCTGAAGCAATGAAGAAATGAGATAGATAATATCTCTAATAAATAAAGCATGGCGTTAAATGTCATGCTTTTTTTGTTGTTACGTGATTGAAGTTATCGACTAATACTAGGTTGTATGAAGCAAAAAAGATGTTTATATTTAAACAAAAAGAATAGAATTGCAAGATTTTAACATTCCTTACTAAATAATGCATGAATATGTCAAAAAGTGGCAAGAATAGAAACACTTGTCCTAATTGACGGCAAAAAAGAGTAATTTTAAACTTTATATAGTGATAAATTCTAATCTTTGTAAAAGAGAAGAGGAGCAGCAATGAAAGCAATTAATGAAGTAGTAAAAAAGACTAAACGCCCTGTTAAGGCTGTTCAGTTTGGTGAAGGAAACTTTTTAAGAGCATTTATTGATTACCAAATAGATGTAATGAATGAAAAGACAGACTTCAATGGATCAGTTGTTATGGTTCAGCCACTTAAGAATGGTATGGGTGATATGATAAATAGCCAGGACGCTATTTATACAACAATCCTACGTGGTGTTGAAAACGGTAAAGAAGTTGAAGAAGATAGAGTTGTAACAAGTGTTGAAAAATGTGTTAATCCATACACAAATTATGATGAATATATTTCCCTAGCAGATAACCCTGATTTGAGATTTGTTTTCTCAAATACAACAGAAGCTGGTATTGCTTATGATCCATCTGTTAAGAAGGATGATAAGCCTCAGTCATCATTCCCTGGTAAGGTAACAACTTTCCTCTACAGAAGATTTAAGACATTTAATGGCGATAAATCAAAAGGACTAATCTTTATTCCTTGTGAATTAATTGATAAGAATGGTTTCTTCCTTGAGAAGTATGTATTGCAGCATTCTCAGGACTGGGGACTTGAAAGTGAATTTATTGATTGGGTTAAAGAGACATGTGATTTCTGTTGTTCTCTTGTTGATAGAATTGTTCCGGGCTATCCTCGCTCTGAAGCTGACGCTATTTGTGAGCGTCTTGGTTACAAAGACAATCTTCTAGATTCAGCTGAAAAGTTCCTCTTCTGGGCAATTGAATATACAAAGAAGAGCCATGAAGATGAACTTCCTACAGGTAAGGCAGGACTTAATGTTGTTTGGACAAAAGATATGAGTTTCTTTAGAACCAGAAAGGTTCGTATTCTAAATGGAACACATACAATGAGTGTCCTTGCTGCATATCAAGCAGGGAAGAATACTATTGAAGATTGTATGAATGATTCTCTCATCTCTTCTTTTATGTATAAGGGGCTATTTGAAGAAATTATTCCAAGTATGGATGGAGATAAAGAGCTTCTTACAACATATGCTGGTGATGTCTTAAATCGTTTCCGCAATCCATATATTGTTCACCTCTTACTTTCTATTAGCTTAAATAGCACATCAAAGTTTAAGACACGAGATCTTCCTTCACTTCTTGGTTACATTGAGAAAGAAGGAAAGCTTCCTCCTGTTCTTGTATTCTCTCTTGCTTCTCTTATCTCTTTCTATGAAGGAAAGAAGAAGGAAGATGGTAGTTATATGGGCTCTAGAAATGGCGAAGAATACAAAATTATGGATAGTCCAGATGTTATTTCTTTCTTTGATTCGTTATACTCAAGAGAGTATAAGAGTGTAGAAGAGAAGGCTTCTGTTCTCAGTTCTTCTGTCCTTAAGAAGACAGAGTGGTGGGGGGAAGATTTAACAAAGGTTAAGGGCTTAGAGAAGCTCGTGGAAGAAGACCTTGTTAAGATTTGGAGCCTAGGTATGACTAAAGCTCTTGTTTCTATTGTGGAGTAATGGAAAGTGAAGCTTATTAGAATTAACGCGAAAGATAATGTCGCTGTAGCTCTTGAAGCATTAAGTGCTGGGGAAGTACTAATTGTTGAAGGTGAACCTGTTACAATACTTGGTGATATAATCCCCGGACATAAGGTTGCTCTAGCTAATATAAAAGAAGGAGAAGCTGTTATAAAGTATGGCTATCCAATTGGTAGAGCAAAAAAAGATATTAGAAAAGGTGAATGGGTTCATACTTTCAATTTGAAGACTCAACTCGAAGAAAGTGGTGATTACCACTACGATGAAGAGTGTGCAAAAGAGTATTTAATTGAGGCAGAAGAGAGACAAAAGCGTAATTTAAGTGATGGTTGCCCTTGCATAAAGGCCTATGAGAGAAAGAATGGCGATATTGGTATTCGAAATGGGCTTTGGATTGTTCCAACTGTTGGATGCGTTAATGAGATAAGTAAAAAGCTTGCTTCTTGGGGTAATGAAAACTTGGGCCTTGAAGATGGAGTCAAGGCCTGGACCCATCCTTTTGGATGCTCTCAGCTAGGTGATGATCATGAAAATACACGTAAGATTCTCTCTGGTCTAGTGAAGCATCCTAATGCAGGTGGCGTGCTTGTTGTTGGACTCGGATGCGAGAATAACACAATGGATTCGTTTAAAGCTTTGCTTGGATCTGTAGACGAAGAAAGAATAAAGTTTATGGTCTGCCAGGAAGAAGATGACGAACTTGAGAAGGGTAAGGAGCTATTACAGCAAATCGCAAGCGTAATGAAGAATGACAAGAGAACTGTTGTTTCTGCATCTCGCCTTGTTGTTGGTATGAAGTGTGGTGGTTCTGACGGGCTAAGTGGTATTACAGCTAATCCACTTGTTGGTAGATTCACAGATGCGCTTACAGCTATTGGCGGAACTGCTATCTTAACAGAGGTTCCAGAGATGTTTGGTGCTGAACAGGTTTTAATGGATAGGGCTGCATCAAGAGAAGTCTATGAAAAAATTGTAGACATGATTAATGCCTTTAAGCACTATTTTGTCTCTCATGGTCAGGTCGTTTATGAAAATCCAAGTCCAGGAAATAAAAGTGGTGGTATTACAACACTTGAAGACAAGTCCCTTGGTTGCGTTCAAAAGGGTGGTAGTGCTCCTGTTACAGGCGTTCTTCACTATGGCGATAAGGTCTCAACAAAAGGCTTAAATCTCTTATCTGGTCCTGGTAATGATATAGTTTCTACAACTGTTCAAACAGCAAGCGGTGCACATATGATTCTCTTTACAACAGGTAGGGGAACTCCACTAGGAGCACCAGTTCCAACAGTTAAGATTGCAACAAATACTCCTTTATCAGAAAAAAAGAAGTCATGGATAGATTTTAATGCGGGTCGTCTTCTTACTGAAGATAAAGAAAAGGTTGTCTCTGATTTCATCAGTTACATTCTTGAAGTTGCAAGCGGTGAAAAGCACACAAGAAACGAAGAGAATGGATACTCTGAGATATCTATTTTTAAAGATGGCGTTGTTCTATAAGAAGGGAGGTCGAAAGACCTCCTTTTATAATGAATCAATGATCTCAATTGCTTCCATATACATTCTTGGTATGTGGAATGGTCCCTTATACATATTTCCTTTTATTTTTGTAGCAATTGTTCCATCTCTGTGTAAATAGCCATACCATTCGCCATTTTCTCTGTCGATAAAATGCGAGGCGATATAATCGTCGACTTGAGAGAAGAGTTTGAGATACTTCTCATCCTTTGTTATGGCGTATGACATAAGAGAGGAAATGACAGCTTCTGTTTGTGGCCACCAGAATTTCATATCCTGATGATATTCAGAGAGTGGAAGCGATAATATATCTCTATACTGTATTATTCCGCCACCATATTCCTCGTCCCAACCAAGCTTCCATTCCCAAGAAAAGATTTTTAGTCCCAAGTCTATGATTGCTTTATCTTTTCTATAGAGACCTTCCTTCATAATAAACCAACTTGCTTCAAGTGCATGTCCGGGATTAAGAATTCTTCCTTCAAAATGATCTAGCATTAGACTTGAATCTGGTGCAACCTGTTCTACTACGCACTCATATTCATCTCTAACAAAATACTTCTCAATGGTATTTAAAAGAGATGAAATATAAGAATTAAAGTATTCTTTCTTTTCAGGAGCAATTGCTCTTAGTTCGGAGAGAACATTTATCATAATCATTGGCTCTGCAAAAGAGATAGAAGCTTCTGTTTCTGGGTTATACTTCGGCGTAAGAATTCCCGGTGTTCTTCTTATATAATCGACCTTCTCTAAAAGAGATAGAGCTTTTTCTTTGTAGCGTTCATCTCCACTTATCTTGTAGTATTGAGCCCAACCAATTATTGCGAATGTCTCAGAAAAGAAATAGCGCTCTCTCTTAATTACCTTTTTGCCATCTTTTGTAACGCGAAAGAACATTCTTCCATCACTATCAAAACACCTATCTAAAAAGGGGAGGATTGTAAGAGAGGCATCTAAGTATTCTTCTCTCTTAAAGAGTTCATAAGCTTTAGAAAAGACCCAAAGAGCACGTCCCTGGAACCAAACAGACTTATCTGTTTCTATTATTTTTCCGTCTTCACTTAGTCCTGTATAAATACCCCCATTTACTTTATCTATGCCATTTTTTAGCCAAAATGGAAGGACGTTATCTAAAAACTCTCTTTCGTACCTTGCTCTAATCTCTTTGAGGTCAACCATCCTACTTATTTTCCCTCAAGTGCCATCATCTTATTTATTCTTCTAATGTGTCTTTCTTCATTAGAGAATGGAGTTGATAGAAATGTATCTAGAATATCTAAAACAGGTTCAGGATAGTCAAATCTGCCACCAAAAGCGACAAAGTTTGCGTTATTGTGTTCTCTTGTCTTTTCTGCTGCGTACTTATTTTGAACGAGAGCACATCTAATACCTTTCATCTTATTTGCAGCAAGAGATATGCCGATTCCAGTACCACAAAGAAGAATACCGTAGTCATAACCACCCTTACGATATTCAAGAACAGCCTTTTCTGCCATATCTGGATAGTCGACACTCTTTTCTTTATCTGTTCCTAAATATGTATATTCAATACCTTTTTCTTTTAAGTGCTTTAAAATTTCCTGTGTTCTTTCTACAGCACCATGGTCATTAGCTACAACAACTTTCATCTTTTTTATTCTCCTATTATTTCTATTTGACAAGCTTTCATTGCTTCAAGAGCTATGTTATGACGCGTTTTATTTACGCCACGAGAAAGAGAGGCGTCAACAATAATATGTGCATTAGGAAGAAATGCCTTTACAAGAAGTGCATTCGAAATAACACATATATCTGTGCATAGACCCATAAGCGTAATGGACGCTATTTCTTCTTCCTCATCCATTTTTAATAGCTTCTCTCCCAAGAGAGTAGAGCCGAATGTCTCTTTTTCAATTGGCTCTGTCTTTCTAATTTTATCTAAAACATCTACGATTTCCCAACCTTTTGTATTCTTAATACAATGCTTTACTGGAAGGTTTTTCCCTTCTTCTGTTTCAAGATAGTTGGAATAATGGGTATCTCTAGTAAAAAGGACAGGGCCAACGAAGTTGAGAATTCTTTCTTTCATTGGCTCTACAATCTCTTCTGCTTCCTTACTTCCAAGAGAACCTGTTATAAAGTCATTTTGCATATCTACAACGATTAATACATTCTGCATACTTTAATTGTAATCTTTTACAAAGAAAAATGGAGTACAAAGATTGTTAAAAATAGTTTACACTTCTTTTATGAGAGATATTTATATCACAGGGCACAGGAACCCAGATTTGGATAGTATCTGTTCTGCCTATGGTTATGCTGAATTAAAAAACATTATTGATAGAGAAAATCGTTACCACGCTGTTCGATGTGGTCATATGAGTGATGGAGTAAAGAAGCAGTTTTCACTTTTAGGCGTTGAACCTCCTCCATATATGAAGGATGTTAAGCCGAAGGTTAGTGACGTAATGCTTAAGCCTATTGAGAAAGTTGAAGCATCGGATCCTATTTATAATCTTGTTAAAACATACAATGAGACGCATCCATCTGCTTTCCCTGTTTATGATAAGGGAGATTTTATCGGTCTATTAAGTATTGATGATATAACAGGATGGTTCTTAAAAGATAATGCGGAGGAGATTCCTCATTATGACTTTACTGTCAACAATATTGAGCGTGTTATACCTGGAAAGGTCATAAAAAGAGGGAAAGAAAGCTTTAATGCTTCTATCCTTGCTGGGGCTGCTGCTTATGAAGACTTCTGTCGTTTTGTCGACAGTAGGAAAGATACGATTGTAGTTTTAGGCTACAGAAAGAGATATATCGAGTATGCTATCAGCGCTGGCGTTAAAGCCATAATGATTACAACGTCTACAAGCTGTGAGGATATAGATTTTTCACATTATGAAGGAAGTGTATATATTACGCCACTTGGAACTGCTGAAGTTGAAAGAAGACTTAGAATGACACCTAGCGTATCAACAATAATTGGTAAGCAGGGTAAGAGACTCGATAGTGAAGACTTCTTCGATGATGCTAAAGAGGCTCTAACATCTAGTAATCTTCGTGGCCTATCTGTCTTTGAAAATGGAGAGTTTGTTGGTTTTGTAACAAGAAGATGCTTCCTTGAAAAGCCAAGCTATAGTGTTATTCTCGTTGACCATAATGAGATAGCTCAGAGTATTAAGGGAATAGAAGAGGCTTCTGTTGTTGAGATAATCGATCATCACAGACTTGATGCTTTAAAAACAAGTCTTCCTATCTTTATCGATGCAGAGCCATTAGGTAGTACTTGTACAATTGTTTATCAACAGTATTTGAGACACAACATCGTTCCAAGTGAAACAACAGCAAGAGTACTCTTGACTGGTATTATCTCAGATACATTATGCTTGCGTTCTCCTACAACTACTGCTATCGACAAGACAGCAGCTGGCGCACTTGCTGCTATTTGTGGCGAATATGATATCTATTCATTTGGAACAAAGCTCTTTTCTATTATTGATTCTCTTTCTTCTAGAGAGCCAATCTCTGCAATTGAAGGAGACTTTAAAGTTTACAGCGAAAAGGACATTAAGATTGGAATAGGGCAGTGTGAAGTAACAACACTTTCCGATCTTCCATCATATAGTGATAAGTACTTAGACTCATTAAATACAATAAAAGAGAAGAAAAACCTTGATTGGGCTATGCTTCTTATTACCGATGTTTTAAGAGAGAAGAGTGTGCTTCTTACTACAGAATGTAAATATAGACAAAAGCTTCAGTGGAGTGAAATTAATACTTGCATTTATGACATGCCAGGAGTTTTAAGTAGAAAGAAGCAGCTTCTTCCTGAAGTAATTCACTGTTTGGAATAGTGGTTCATTGAGAAAGAGAAAAAAGGACTAAGTGTTAATCTCGCCTTTAGAAATATCATCAAAGAGATTTGAGTGAGAAACAATTATTACAAGTTTCGACTTAGATAATTGGGCTATTGTTTTTCTAAGCATTTCTTTGCTGCTAACATCTATCCCAGACTCGATTTCATCAAATAGATATATCTTTCTTTCTCTAGATAGGGCAGAAGCAAGGGCGAATCTAATCATTTGTCCTTTTGAAAGTCCTATTACTTTTTGGTCAATGATGGTATCGAATCCATCTTTCAAATCCATAAACCATGACATAAGGCCCACATTGTCTATATTAGATAGAAGCACTTTGTCGTCAACTTTGTCTCCCCAAAGTAGATTATCTCTAACAGTTGAAGGAAATAAGAAAAGAGAAGATGGTATTAATAAAAGATCATCAGAAGATATACATCCAGATATAGTTATTCGTCCATTTTGTAAGCCTTTATTTTCTAATAGACCTGCTATTAAATTAATTAAGGTAGTTTTTCCTGAGCCATTTTCTCCCTTTATTAGATATAAGCCAGGAGCTTCAAAAGAAAATGACATTTTGTCTATGATCATTTTAGAGTCATATTTAAATGATATAAAATGGGCACTTAGTTCTAATTTTTCTAAAGGGTAATAGGAGATAATATATGGATGAGTTTCTGTTTCTAGCATAGATTTTACTCTATCAATTGATACTGACTGTGCTAAAAGATTTTTATAAACACTACCATATCCATTGATTATGTTTCTTATTTGTTGAGAAAAAAGGACAGCAGCCATAAAATCTCCAACTGAGTTTTCTCCTCTATAGATTCCTAATCCAAGAAAAAAGTATATGGCAGAAACAGTAATAACGTTTATAAAAAATAAAGCTATTCTTGTGTTTTGTGATAAGTTTAACTTCTTAAATGATACTGAATAGTTGTCTTCTAATCTTGAAATAAAGAATTGTTTGAAAAAAGAAGCACAATTACCAGTTGAAAGGTAAGAGGCATTTATTGAACTCTGTATAGAAGAAATATAATTATCTCCAAAGGTTTTTGCATCAACATTTAGTTTTCTTTCTTTTTTTC
>DHMZ01000064.1 GCA_002406055.1 Spirochaetales bacterium UBA4629 | reverse complement strand
TAATATTACATGGCACTACTATGATGATACTGCGGGTTCATTAGAAGCCCTTAAAAGAGGAGATGTAGATGCTTCTCTTACAGAAGAGCCAGTTGCTAATGTAGTAGCTGGTCAAAGAAAAGAATTTCTAGTCTTCCCAGAGCTAATTGTTTCAGATAACTATGGCTATATCTTGAAAAAGGATAGCAATTTAACAGACGAATTCTCATCTATTATTACTGGCTTTAGAGAAGATGGCACATTAGAGCATCTTAAAGATAAGTGGCTCTCTGGCAATGAAGAGGAAATGCATATAGATTGGACAAAGTACAATATAGAAGAAAGAGGTAACGGCACAATTAAATATGCTTATGAGCCTAGCGTCTATCCAATGTGCTATATAGACTCTTCAGGAAAGGCCTCTGGATACGAAGTTGAGCTTCTTTTACTCATTGCAAATAAGCTAGATATGGGCGTTGAGATAATGCCTACATCTTTCTCCTCGATAATAAACTTTGTCCAAACAGGTAAAGCCGATGTGGCATCAGGATGCATTTCAATTACAGAAGAAAGAGCGAAGGAGGTAGATTTTCCAGTTTCTCACTATAAAGGTGGAAGCGTCTTCCTTTGTCGTGCTGAAAATTTATCTACAGAGAATAAAAGCGAATCAAATGCATCTTTCTTTGACAGAGTAAAAGAAAGCTTTGAGAAGACATTTGTTAAGGAAAATAGATGGCTTCTTATCTTTAAGGGATTAGGTGTAACTCTCCTTATTTCTTTTTCGTCTGCAATTATAGGAACAATATTAGGCTTTCTTTTATTGGTTTTATCACGTAAAAGAGGCTTTTCTCTATTTTTAAATGGATTTTCATCTCTTCTTAGAGGCGTTCCTGCACTTGTAGTCTTACTTATTTTTTACTTTGTATTCTTTGGTTCAGTAAATGTTTCTCCAATTATTGTTTCAATAGTTACATTCTCTATTATTTTTTCTGTCTCAGTTTTAGGTATTCTTCAAACAGGAATTAATGCTATAGATAACGGGCAATGGGATGCCGCTGTCTCTCTAGGCTTTGGCAAAAAGAAAGCTTTTATACGCATTATTATGCCACAGGCTCTTCGTCATATTCTTCCACTTTATAAGGGCGAAGTTGTTGGCATGATGAAGCTAACATCTATTGTTGGTTATATCGCAATTCAAGATTTGACGAAGGCTGGTGACATTATAAGAAGCCGTACATATGAAGCTTTCTTTCCTCTCTTAACTGTAGCGCTTATCTACTTTTTGCTTTCTTCTTTAATTTGCTTTTTTATTAATCGGATAGAAGTAGGATTAAAGCCAAAGAATAAGAAAAAAGAATACTCTATTAAAGAGTGGGTAGAGGAGGATAAAAACGAATATTCTTCTTTGCAAAACAAGGAAAAAGCACCTGTTATAGAGATAGAACATTTAAAGAAGAAATATGAAAATACAGAGCCATTGAAAGATGTAAACGCAATAATTAAAGAGGGTGAAGTTGTAACAATAATAGGTCCATCAGGAACAGGTAAATCAACATTAATAAGATGCATAAATCGTCTTGAAGTTCCAACTAGTGGTACTATAAAGGTCTTTGGTGAGGATATAAACGATAAAAAGACTGACCTTAAAAAGCTAAGAAGCGAAGTTGGGATGGTCTTTCAGAACTTCAATCTTTTTAATCATCTAAATGTAATAGAAAATATCGTTTTGGCTCCAATTACTCTCAAAAAAGAAGATAAGGAAAAAGCATATGCGAAAGCTATACACCTCTTAAAGATGGTTGGTATGGCAGAAAAGGCCTTTTCTTATCCAAGTGAACTCAGTGGCGGTCAGAAACAGCGTGTTGCTATTGCTAGAACTTTAGCTATGGAACCTAAAGTTATACTCTTTGATGAACCAACATCAGCTCTTGATCCAACAAGAGTCGGAGAAGTTCTTTCTGTTGTTAAACTTTTAGCTAAGAAGAATATGACAATGATGATTGTTACACATGAGATGAGCTTTGCTCATGATGTCTCTACGCGTATTTTTTATATGGATGAGGGAATTGTCTATGAAGATGGAACTCCTAGCGAGATATTCAATCATCCTCAAAAGAATAAGACACGAGCATTCATTCGTCGACTTAAAGTGCTTTCTTTAGTAATCAACTCAGAGGATTATGATTTCATCTCAATGAATGAAAAAATCCAGTCTTTTGGTGAAAAAAATATGCTACAGAAGAAGAGGATTAATAACATTCGCTTACTATTTGAAGAGTTAGTTGCTGTTAACATAATTCCTAATAGTTCTCTTAATTATCCATTGGAAATCACAATTGAATACGATGAAAGAAAGAATGAAGTAGAGATGCACTTCGAGTGGAAAGGAGAAAAATACAATCCATTAAAGAGTGGAGATGAAATATCTATTTGCTTAATAAAGAATGCATGTACTAGTGGAGAATATAACTACAGCGATGAAAAAAACCATCTTGTTATAAAGCTATAAAATATTTGGAGGAAAAATGAGTATTTGTAGTAATTGTCGTCCTTGTCCTTGCACTTATAATTGTCCACGCCATGGTAAGTGTTGCGATTGTGTTGCTCATCATAGAGATAACAATGAGGGGGTTCCAGGGTGCTTCTTTTCGCCTGAAGCTGAAGCCACATACGATAGAAGTATAGAAGCTCTTATTAAGGATAAGGGGAATTAAGATTTAATTGTAATGGGTGGCCTAATAGAGCCACCCAAAGTCATAGAGTATAGTTAATATGATTATTCCCTTTCCACTTAACTAATTAGTTTATCTGCAGCATCTTTTAGTTTTTCTTTTGCGTCCTCATCAGGGGCTTC
>DHMZ01000052.1:1080-17124 GCA_002406055.1 Spirochaetales bacterium UBA4629 | reverse complement strand
TTGAAGAATCTGGTTTAACTGAAGAAGAGTTTAAAAAAAGGTTAAAATAGCTCGATGGAGAGTATAAATAGTTTTGTGGACTTTAGAGTTAGGCTAGTCCAAAAATAACAAACATATTACTTAGAATCTGTAAACCACAGACTTAACCTAAGCGAAAAAAGGTGCGAAATACGGGGACAAGAGCTTTGTATGTGTGAGTCTTTCCTTAAATGATTCCATATTTATGGTGGAAAAAAATAGGCTGTGCAGCTTAAGAGCTTAATTCTCTTTGTGCATCAGCCTCAAATATTAGTACTCGCAAGTACCAACTGCTCTTGGGTATGGAATAACATCACGGATGTTTTCAACGCCAGTTGCATATCTAACAGCTCTTTCAAAGCCTAGTCCGAAACCTGCGTGTGGAGCGCTTCCGTATTTACGTAGGTTCATATACCACCAGTAAGATGTAGGATCCATGTTAAGTTCTTTCATTCTTCTTTCAAGCTTCTCATAGTCGCTCTCTCTTTCACTTCCTCCAATTATTTCACCAAGTCTTGGAGCAAGGACATCCATACCTCTTACTGTCTTTCCATCATCGTTTTGCTTCATGTAGAAGCTCTTTATCTCTTTAGGATAATCAGTAACGATAACAGGACGTTTAGCGATAGTCTCTGTTAGATACCTTTCATGTTCAGATGCGATATCTGATCCCCATTCGACAGGGAACTCAAACTTGTCATTATGCTTCTCTAAGAGTGAGATAGCCTTTGTATATGTCATATGCTCAAATGGAGTAGATACAACATGCTCTAATGACTCAATTAAGCCTTTAAGAACAAACTGCTCAAAGAAGAGCATATCTTCACTGTTCTTTTCGAGTACAGCTTTAAGGATATACTTCAAGAAGCTCTCTGCTACTTCCATATCGCCATCAAGGTCGCAGAATGCCATCTCAGGTTCAATCATCCAGAATTCAGCGAGGTGTCTAGATGTGTTAGACTCTTCAGCTCTGAATGTTGGTCCAAATGTATAGATGTTTTTCATGGCCATTGCATATGTTTCACCTTCTAGCTGTCCTGAAACAGTAAGGTTAGCAAGCTTTCCGAAGAAGTCCTTAGAGTAATCAACCTTTCCATCTTCTGTCTTTGGAACATTCATTAAATCAAGAGTAGTTACCTGGAATTGTTCTCCAGCGCCTTCACAGTCAGAAGCTGTAATAAGTGGAGTATTTATATAGACAAAGCCATTTTCTTGGAAGAACTGATGGACAGCATATGCCATTGTGTTTCTTACTCTGGTTACAGCACCAAATAGATTTGTTCTTGGTCTTAGATAAGCCTGTTCTCTTAAGAATTCAACAGAATGTCTCTTCTTCTGTAGTGGATAGTCATTAGGACAATCACCAACAAGAGTAAGAGATGTAACAGACATCTCAACCTTTTGGTCTCCACCTAAAGATTCAACGATTTTTCCTTCAGCTGAAATAGCAGCACCTGTTGATATTTTGTCTAGGAGATTATCATTATTAAAGGTAGCCTTATCTATAACAAGCTGTAATCCTTTTAAACAGGATCCGTCATTAACGTTTAAGAAACAGACATTCTTACTGTCTCTTTTTGTTCTAACCCAACCCTCAGCAAGAACAAGTGAATCACTTGGCTCTCTTTTTAGTAGGTCTTTGATTCTTTCCTTCATACAAATCTCCTAATAATTAATTTAGTTGATATCTTCTTTCATCTAGAAAGAAGGGTCAATAAGAGATAATACTTTTCTTTTTTATATTCACAAAAAAAAGCTCATTAGCTATTCTTTTTTAGTCATGCTTCAAATAATTGGAACTAATCAATCGAAAGATTATCAGAAGGCTGTACGCTTTTGCAAAGAACGCCGTATTAACTTTCAAGAGGTAAATACAAAGCTATACAAACTCTCTAAAAAAGAGCTAGATTCAATTTTTTCATCTCTTGATTCTCCCTTTTTAGTAATAGACACTCACTCACAATACTATAAAAAGAATGGCTATGAGTGGAGAGAATATAGTCCGAGAGAAGAGGTAGAAGAACATCAAGAGCTTCTTATTAATCCAATTCTTCGTAGTGGAAATAAGTGTTGTCTTGGTTTTTCTGACGATTTTATCAAGGAGAATTCATAATGATTCATTATGTCGTATTAACAACAGGTAGCTGTGGTAACTGCTATGTGTTTTCAGATGAAAAGACAACTATTGTTGTAGATTGTGGAGTAACTTTTAAGAAGTTAGGTGAAGAAATAGCAAAGCACGATATAGATTTTTCAACTATAGGGGCAATGTTTTTAACTCATTTACATCCAGATCATGCTAAAGGAGTAGGAGTATTTCAAAGAAAAACTATGCTTCCTGTCTTTACTAGTAGTGAATCATTTTTAAAAGGTAAGACAGAAATGTTGAAGCAAAAAATAGAACTAGATAAGATTCACACCTTTAAGTGGGGAGATAGAATTACTATTGGCTCATTTACTGTCATACCATTTAAAACAAGCCATGATTCTCCAGGTAGCTCCGGCTATTATATTGAGCATGAAGATGCAAGTCTCTTTCTTATGACAGACACTGGTCTTATACCTGAAGATGCTTACGTCTACGCAAAGCAAAGCAGAGTTAAATTTATAGAAGCAAACTATGACCCAGAAATGCTCGATAGTGGTCCTTATCCACTATGGCTAAGAGAGAGAGTTAAAGGCTGTTATGGCCACCTATCTAATGGCGTTGCTGTAGATTTTGCAAGAGAAGTAAGCAAACATGGAGATCAAATATATTTCATCCATGTCTCTGAAAATAACAACAGTATTCCAATTTTAAAAAAACTTGCCTATTCAAAACTCGATACAGGTATCTTTTGTAAGTGCTGTGAACGAGGAGAAATGTTTGAAGGTTTTGTTGAATAAATTTTTTCTTGACAATGGCAAAGAGAGGGATATACTAACATTATGTTAACGCTAACATTTGTTAACATAAAGGACCTCTTGTGACAATAAAAGATATAGCCGAAAAGGCAGGAGTATCGATGATAACTGTTTCCAGAGTAATTAATACTCCAGAGAAGGTATCGCCTAAAACAAGAGAAAAGATAGAAAAAATCCTAAAAGAAAATGGATACACGCATAATACAGCTGCACACAATCTTGCTTCAAACAAATCTGGTATTATATGTATCTATGCTTCGAAAGATTTACCATATCTAGATCCTTTTTTTCAGCAATTCTTAGTTGGTGTTGGTTCATATTTGTCAAATGCAAATTATTCTTTCCAAATAATAAATGAAGTAAAACCGACACAGTTCTGCGATGGATATATTCTTTCAGGTTTCAACTATAGCGATCATATCTTAGATGATGCTAAAAAGACGGGTAAACCTGTTGCCATGTTTAGCTCTTTTCGTGATAGCGAGGTCGATAGTATTGATACAGATAATAAAAAATCATCTAAAAAGATTATTTCTTACCTTTTATCTCGTGGTCATAGAAAGATAGCTATAGTTCTTAACAGAGTTAATGGTGTTTACGTATCTGAACGCTTTGAAGGTTATAAAGAAGCCTTAAAAGAAAATAATATTTCTTTTAATGAAAACTATGTCTTTACAGTAGATAACTCAATAGAAGGCGGAATTAATGCGTCTCGTCTTTTTATTGAGCAAAAGTGTGATGCAACAGCTGTATTTTTAATTACAGATATGCTTGCAACTGGTTTTGTAATTGGAATGAAGAGTTTTGGCCATAAAGTTCCAGATGACATATCTGTTGTCGGCTTTGATGGACTTGGACATCACTTAATGAGTAGTCCAAAAATTACAACAATGGCGCAACCTGTTTATCAAATAGCACAGGAATTATCAAAATGTTTGTTAGATAGAATCAAAAATCCAAAGCTAAAGCCAACATATAAGTTGGTTGAAGGTCTATTGGATGAAGAGGAATCTACAAAAGTAATATAAGGAGGCGATATGAAAAATATCGGTAAAGTTTTATTTGTCGTATTGATGTTAGCGTTAACATCATCTTTCTTGTTTGCTCAAGGTACACAAGAGAGCAAAGAAAATGAACAAGTTACACTTGAAGTTTGGGCAAGAGGAGATGAGATTAAGCAATGGGTAGAAGGCTTTGAGGCTGCACATCCAAATATCAAAGTAAATGTAACAGTAATTCCAGATCAGGAAATGACAGCAAAGCTTATTACTGTCCTTGGAAGTGGAAAAGGCGTACCAGACCTTTTTATGCAAGAAGCAAGCTATATTACATACCTTGTTGAAGCTGGATGTTTTGCAGACCTCAATCAAGCACCATACCACATTAATGACTATAAAGACAACATTTGGGAAGCTGTTATGCAGGTCGGAACAGATAAGACAGGTGTTGTCAGAGCATTAACATGGCAAGCTAACCCAGGCGCAATTATTTATAGAAGAGATATTGCGAAAGAGTTCTTTGGAACAGATGACCCAACTCTTGTTGCAGAGGCACTCGATAGCGATAAAAAGATGATGGAAGTTGCTGCGAAGATGAAAGAGAAGGGCATTAGTTTTGTTTCTTGCTTCAAAGATCTTTATGACAGCAAAGTTGCTTCTAGAACACAGCCGTGGGTTGTTGACGGAAAGCTTGTCATTGATGATGAGTTAATCTCATTCATGGATGAAGCTAAGGAGATTATTACAAAAGGCTATGACCTTGGCGTTGATCAGTGGGCAAGCGAATGGATTGCTGCAGTAGAGTCAGATAATCTTTTCTGCTACATTCTTCCTCCTTGGGGTTATCAATATGTTGTTAAGCCAGCTGCAAACAAAACAATAGGAAAGTGGGCTATTACAACACCTAGCACATCATACATTTCTGGTGGTTCTTACCTTGGAATCTATGAGAATACTCCACACAAAGAAGAAGCATGGGAATTCTTTGAATATGTAATGCTTAACGAAGATGCACTCTATTCATATGCAAAAAAGAGTGGAGACTTTGTTGTTCTCAAGAGCGTATGTGAACGCTTAGCAGAGGGAGAAGGCGAAGAAGTATTAGATGGTCAGAATCCAAATGGTATGTTCATTGAGGCAATGAACCATGACTTTAAGGCTCTTAATACAGAGTATGATTCTCAGCTCAATGATGCATTTATTTCAGCTATAAAGGCATATGCAAATGGCGAGAGCAAGAGCGATGCAATTGAAAGCTTCAAGAATGATGTAAGAATTGCATTCCCTGAATTAATAGTTGAATAACAAATAAAGAGGGAGATGTAGAATGAAAAAGAGTGGAATAAATAGAAGAATAAATCGTTATGGATATTTCTTCATTCTGCCATTTGTTATTACGTTTATTATTTTTAACCTTTATCCTATTATCTACACATTTCAGCTTTCAACTCATAGTTGGAAGGGCTTTGGTGCAGAAACAAAGGTTGGATTTAGTAATTTTCTGCGTATAGCAAAAGATTCTACATTTCCCAAAACTATTATAAATACGCTAAAGATATGGCTATGTGACTTTATTCCACAGCTTGGAATAGCACTACTTTTATCTCTTATCTTTTCTTTATATAAGATTAAGGGAATGAAGCTTTTTAGAGCTGTATATTACCTTCCAAACTTAATAACGGCAGCTTCAATTGGCTTACTTTTCAATATCCTTCTTAATGGAGATAGATCAACAATTAACCAACTATTAGTAATTCTTGGTTTTAAGAATGCTCCAATCCAATTCTTTAAGAATGGAAATATTACGCAGGCAATTGCCTCATATATCCTATGGTGGATGTGGTTTGGCTATACAACGATTCTTGTTATGGCAGGAATTAGTACAATAGAGCCCGATTTATACGAGGCTTCTGAAATCGATGGATGTAGTAAGGCCCAAACATTTACGAAGATTACTCTTCCTTTGATTAAGCCAACACTTATTTATATAACAATTACTTCTCTTATTGGTGGTATGCAAATCTTTGATGTACCTGTAAATTTAACAAATCTTCAAGGAGATCCTCAGAAGGCAGTTTTAACAAGCAGTATGTATATTTATCAACAGGGATTTAAGAATAATTCCTTTGGCTATGCTTCAGCTCTCTCTGTTGTTCTATTCTTTATCATAGCTCTTTTAAGCTTTTTTGCTTATAAAGCAATGAATAATAAAAGAGGTTAACTATGAAGAATAAAATAATTAAAGCGTTAATCTATATTTTTCTTGTTTTCTTATTAATTCTTTGTATCATACCTTTCTACCTTGTAATTATTAACTCAACATACAACTCAATAGAAATTGTTACAAAGATTAAGTTTACTCCTGGCTCTTATCTATTAAATAACTATAGAAAACTACAGGAGTTAACTAATATTTGGCGTGGTTTTCTTAACAGCCTTCTTATTGCCGTTCCTTATGTAGTTTTAACTTGCTACTTTGGTTCCTTTACTGCATATGGAATTGCAAAATATAAGTTTAAAGGCCGTATATTCTTCTTCTCTCTTGTTATTGCAAGCATGATGATTCCATCACAGCTTGTAGTAATTGGTTTCTATAAGCTAAATTTGAAATTAGGCTTACTTAATAGCTATTGGCCATTTATCTTGCCAGCTATAGCTAATTCGTCTGCTGTATTCTTTCTAAAAGGAATCATAGAGGAAACTATTCCTTCTTCCTTGATTGAAGCTGCAAGACTTGAGGGCTACGGTGAAGTTAGAATATTTAATAAGATAGTTTTTCCTTGCATTACACCAGGAGTTGCAACAATAGGAATTTTCAATTTCGTTTCATGTTGGAACAACTATCTATCACCTTTAATCATCCTTAGTGATTCAAAGAAATTCACTATGCCAATCTTGATTTCGACAATAAAGGGAGTCTTTTTATCTAATTACGGAGCTATGTATGTAGCAATTGCTATATCTGTTATTCCAGTAATTATTATCTATGCTTTCCTTTCAAAATACATAATCAACGGTCTAACAATGGGAGCTGTAAAATGAACTGTTATTTAATCAATACAGATTTAGAAAAAGAAAATATTGAAGTAGTAAAGAAAGCTAACGGAAGAAAGATGGAAGAGGGAATTCTTGAAATATTCCCTAAGAAAACTAAGCATTCTTTTTATGGCTTTGGCGGTGCTTTGACAGAAGCTAGCGCATCTGTCCTACTTAAGTTAGATAAAAAGGATAGGGAAGAGGTAATAGATAGACTTTTTCTTGGTGATAATCCAATCTATCGCTACATAAGAATCGCTATCGACAGTTGTGATTTCTCACCTTATCAACACTCAACTATAAATACAATAGATGACTTTTTAGAGAAGAGATTTGATTTTTCTAATGAAGAGAAATATATTTTTCCTCTCTTAAAAGAGATAGAAGAAAGAACAAAGAAGAGCATTCCACTTCTCTTTTCTCCATGGTCTCCACCTTCTGTTATGAAGACAAACAACAAAAGAATAGAAGGTGGCAAGTTAAAAAAAGAATGCTATGAGATGTGGGCAAAGTATGTTGTCCACTATCTTTCGGTCTTTAGAGCGAAGGGCTTTAACGTTTGGGCGTTAACGCTACAAAACGAACCTAATGCGAGACAAAAGTGGGATAGCTGTATCTACACAGCAGAAGAAGAGAGAAGACTATATTTATTAATCAAAACAGAACTAAAAAAAGAAGGTTTTGATAACACTTTAGTTTTTTATTGGGATCACAATAAAGAGAGGCTTCTCTCTAGAACAGAAAAGTTCTTAAATAACGACTCGATAGATGTAAGCGGCATAGCATTCCATGGGTACTGTGGAGATCATTTTGAAGCATTAGATGAGTTTAGGCGTGAGCATAGCGATAAGAGAGTTCTTATGAGCGAGTTTTGCATGAATATTAAAGATCGCTCTGACTACTTAAAGCAACTCAAAATCTATGGTCATGAGTATATCAACGATATTTCGCATGGAGCTGACCTCGTAATTGACTGGAATATTATTCTCGACAATGAAGGTGGACCTAATCATGTAGGTAACTTCTGCATGGCTCCATTTATGGTTAACGAGAAAAATCAAACTGAAAAGAATATGGCATATTTTGTTATTGAAACGCTCAGTTTGGCAGGAAAGGCGAAGAGCAAGGTATTGTTTACAACTTCTTTCGATAGCACTTTAGACAGGGTTGCTTTTTTAAATGCCGATAATTCTATTTCGCTAGTAATGAAAACAGAAAAGTGTCAAAAGAGGAAAATAAATGTAAGAGTTGGGGAGAAGGTTTTTTCTGTCACAAATAAGCCTAATAGCCTTATTGTTCTTACTTTAGAGGAGAAGGACTATGAGTAAAATACGTGGTGTTAATCTTGGTGAATGGCTAGTTTTAGAGCGATGGATGGACCAAGATGTCTTTAGAGGAACTGAATCTAGAGATGAAGATAATCTCTGTAGAGTTTTAAGTGAAGAAGAGAAGTTAAAGAGATTTAAAGAGCATCGTGATACCTTCATTACCGAAGAAGATATAGTTTTTATCAAGAAATGTGGATTAGACTCAATTAGATTGCCTATTCCCCACTTTCTCTTTGGAGATAATCCACATTTCTGTTACCCATATGTTAAATGTATTGATTATGTAGATAAGCTCTTTTCTTGGGCAGATAAGTACGGCCTAACTGTTCTTTTAGATTTACATACCGCGCCAGATAGCCAAAATGGTTACGATAATGGTGGTATTTGCGCTGTCTCTAAATGGCACCAAAAAAAAGAGAACATAGATAGAGTAATAGAAGTACTATCAATGTTAGCAGAGCGATATAAAAATCGAGATAGCTTTTTAGGTTTAGAGTTACTTAATGAGCCTGCAAGCGAAGAGGTTTGGGAGAGAAATAAGCGCTTTTATACTCCACATGACAAAGAGAGAGCAAAAGGCTCTTCTGCTGTTCCTCTTCCTTTGCTTTTTGATTTCTATACAAATGCATACGACAAATTAAGAGCAATAATGGGTGATGATAAGTATATAGTCTTCCATGATGGCTTTAGGCTTATGCAGGTAAAAACATTTATTAGGGAATCAAACTTTAAAAATGTAATTTTGGATACACATCCATATTTAGATATGGAAGGAGTAACAGAAACAACAAGCACATTTAATCACCTTCATAAAATACTTTTTGAATGGCAGAATAATATTAACGAGTGTCAAAAATACGTTCCTGTGATGATAGGAGAGTGGTCCCTTCCACATAATATACTTCCATCTTTTACACCAGAAGAGCGATATGAATCTTATCGCCTAATTGCTAGCGCAGAACTTATGACTTTTGAGAGTGCTTTTGCTTTCTATTTTTGGTCTTATAAAGTTAAGTGTTATGATAAACTTGGCTGGGATTTTAGATCAAATGTTGAAAGAGGCTGGCTACCTTCATCTTTTTTAAGCATTGCTGAGATATGATAGATATTAATAAAGCTATAGGAAGAAGAGCTAACTTCATCTCTTTAGATGGAGAGTGGCTCTTTGATTATGATGACGAGAATATTGGAATAAAAGAAAAATGGCATTTGCGTCATGAATACCCAAAGAGAATAAATGTTCCATATGTCTATTCTTCAGTTAAGAGTGGTATAGATGATAAGAGTTATCATCCAGTTTTATGGTATTCAAAAGAGATAAAATCTTCTTTTGCTAATGATACATATCTTATTTTTTCTAGCGTAGACTACTATGCAACTCTTTATGTGAATGGGATTTTTGTCTCAAACAATAAGGGTGGTTATTTACCTTTTGAGGTAAACATTACCCCTTATTTAAATGATAAAGGTGAAACAAATACAATTGTTCTTCGAGTTGAAGACTACAAAAATGACTATCAACTCAGAGGCAAACAGAGTTGGGAAGAAAAGCCCACAAGATGTTGGTATACACAATCATCAGGGATATGGCAGAGTGTTTACCTTGAAGAAAGACAAGATGTTTTCATAGATAGGATTCTCGTTACACCATTTGTTGATTCTCAAGCTGTTGAGATAGCTATTCTTTTCAATAAGGAATTTAAAGGAAAGTGTAGGGCTTTAGTAAGAGATGAGAGCGAAAGAGAGATAGAAAGAGTCTCTTTCTCTGTAGATGGCATTGAGAAACGTATAAGGATTACTCTTCCTCTTGGCGATTCTGTTGACGAATTAAACTATTGGTCTCCAGATAACCCAGTTCTTTTTTATTTAACTCTTACTCTTTCTAATGGAGACGAGAAATCTACAAGCTTTGGCCTAAGAAATATTAGAGTCGAAGATGGAAAGGTGCTACTAAACAATAAGCCTTTCTTTTCACGTATGATTCTTAACCAAGGATACTTTGACGATTCTCTCTTAACAGGAACTGTAGAGGAATACGAGAGTGATTTAGTTTTAATAAAAAAGATGGGCTTTAATGGTGTAAGAATGCACCAAAAAATAGAGAGTCCATATTTCTATTACCTTGCTGACAAAATAGGGGTAGTTGTTTGGGCAGAGTGTCCAAGTGGGTACAACTATTCTTCGTTTGAAAGGAAGGAACTTCTTTCAACTATTTATAATTATGTTGAGCTCTATTATAACCATCCTTCGATAGTTGCATGGGTTCCGTTAAATGAATCGTGGGGAGTTAGAAAGATAGTAAATGACAAGCCAACGCAAGATTTTGCTAATAGCATTTACTATTTAATCAAATCATTAGATCCAACACGCCTTGTTAGCACTAATGATGGTTGGGAGCAATGCATAAGCGATCTTTCTTCTTTACATGACTATGCGAAAAATGGAAGTGTAATGGAAGAAGAATGGAAAAATGGCTTTCCTACAGCTCTTCCCTCAAGAAAGACATATGCAGTTGGTTATAAATATAATGGAGAACCTGTATTTATCTCAGAGTTTGGGGGAATAGCATTTAGTAATACAGAGAGTGAGAGTTGGGGCTATGAAGGAAAGGAAGCAACAATGGAGAGCTTTCTATTGCGCTTAAAAAGCCTTGTTGATGCCATATATAAAATACCTAATATTTCTGGTTTTTGTTACACTCAGTTTGCAGATACATTTCAGGAAGCAAATGGGCTTCTCTATAGTAACCGAAAGGAAAAGATTCCAATAGAAGAGATAAAAAAAATAATCAAGCGATAAATATAGCCAGGTTGAGCCTGGCTAATTTCCTAACAAGTAGCTACGCTCTTTTTCTTTTGAATAATGTAATGAACAATACCAATTACAAGACCCAAAATTGAAGGTACAACCCAACCAAGACCTAAGTGAGAGAAAGGTAGAATTGTTGATAGACCATTAAGAATAGAAGCAAAGACCTTCATTTCTTTAACTGACGAAGGTAATGCATTAATTAAATCGAAGATGCAACTTACAGTTGTAAGTCCTATTACCCAATTGTATACAATTCTGCTGTTATCAAAAAGCTTACCGCAGATAGCAAGTAAAGAAAGCGTAATAGCATAAGGATATAAGAACATAAGTACTGGAAGAGATATATTAATAATAGCTGTTAGACCAACATTTGATATTAAAAATGATGTTAAAGTAAAGATATAAACCCATGCTTTGTAGCTTGGCCCTTTCTTAAATAGGCCTGAAAATGTCTCAGAGCAGCTTGTTATAAGACCAACACTTGTCTTTAAGCATGCAAGCGTTACAGTTATTGCAAGTATTACAAAGCCAAATGTTCCTAAGTAGTAATGAGATATTTCAGCTAATGCAATTCCACCATTAGCAGAAACGCTGAAAGCTCCTCTGCTTTGTACTCCAACGACTGTAGTTGCTAAGTAGATTATTGCCATTAACAGACAGCTAAAGAATCCCGATAGGATAGTATTCTTACTTATATCATTAGCTTCTGTTATTCCAAGGTCCTTAATAACATTAACAACAATAATACCGAATGCAAGAGAAGCAAGAGCGTCCATTGTATTGTAGCCTTCCAAGAATCCTTTAAAGAAAGTTCCTGTCTGGTATGATGCACTTGGTTCAACAGAACTAATAGATGCAGTTGGATTAATAAGTGAGACAATTACCAAAATAGATAAGAAAAGTAGGAAGAAAGGATTAAGAATCTTTCCAACCCATGTAAGAATCTTTGATGGATAGAGTGAAAATAGAAGTGCTGCAACAAAGAAGAAGAGCGAAAACAAGAATAGCGCTAATGTTGTATTACTATTTTCAGGAAGTAAATGTTCAATTCCAACAGTAAATGAAGTAGATGCACATCTTGGGATTGCAAAGAAAGGCCCAATTGTAAGATATAGTGCACAAGTAAAGAAAAGCGCAAAGAAAGGATTTACTTTACTGCTAAGTGAATGTAGTCCATCGCTTTTACTTCCACCTAGTGCTGCCACACCTAAAAGAGGAAGTCCGACTCCAGTGATAATGAAGCCAATAGTTGCAGGTAGAAAGTTTCTTCCTGCCTCCTGTCCCATATGAACAGGAAAGATTAAATTGCCGGCGCCAAAGAAAAGGCCAAAGAGCATACTAGCGACATAAATATACTCTTTAAATGTAAGATTTTTCTTCATCCTCTTTTAATTCCTTCTGTTATAAAGATTATTTTTCTATCGATAGTAACAGAAGAGAAAAAAAATAAAAAGGATTAATTTTGTTAAATCGAAAAAATGAAATATTAACTCATCTTGAGAGTATATGTTCTCCTGATGAAGATGAGTCATATTAAAAATTGCAGTATGCTAACTAATTTATTATAAAAACAAATAATACATATACTAACGACAAAGATAATAGATGCTGAAAGTAAAAAATACGACAATAAGCAATTATAACTGATATGAGTATAAAAGTTTGTTTATGGAATAAAAAAGCTAGAATTTGAATTAACAAACTCTAGCTAAGTATAGCAAGGACAGGACTCGGACCTGTGACCGACCGGATATGAGCCGGTTGCTCTACCAACTGAGCTACCTTGCCGTAACAAAGAAACAATAAAGATTTCCTTTCTTTTGGTCAATAGCTTTTCTTGAAATCTTTTCTATAGACATATTAATATGTGGACAATTATAATTACATAGTATTTTCTCGAGGGGGAAAGTGATGGATAATCGACAACCACAAGAAATAGACCTAGTAAAGTTAGCCCTTGTTTTATTATCGAAGATATGGATTATCGCAATAATAACAATTCTCTTTGCTGGTTTATTTTTTGGATATACAAAATTCTTTATTAGCCCAAAGTATGAGGCTATATCAAAGCTCTATGTCTTCAACACCTCAGAGAAGGTGGTAGGGCAAGTATCATCTTCAGATATCTCAACATCAAAGATACTTGTTAATACATACATTGTAATTCTTGAATCAGATTCTGTCTTAGGGCAGGTTTGTGATGTAATAAGCGAGTACCAAGGAAAGAGTGGGTACGAATTCTTAGGTAATGAGGAATATACTCCTAATAGAATAAGAAAGATGCTATCTGCCTCTTCAATAAACAATACAGAATCTTTTGAGGTTGTAATTACTGCAACTGATCCTTATGAGGCAAAGTTCATTAACGATGCCATTCTTTACTTCTTACCAGAAGAAATTATTAGAGTTGTAAAAGCTGGTGCTGTTGAAATTATTGATAAAGCAAGCATTGCAACAGAACCATGTAGCCCAAGTATCGTAAAGAATACAGTCCTTGGAGCTTTGCTTGGCTTTGTTATTTCTTGTGGTGCTATTGTTGTTTCATCTCTTCTTGATTCAAGAATTCATAATGAAGATGATTTAACTTCAGAGTTTAAAGATACTCCTATCATCGGAGTTATCCCAGCTTTTACTAGTAGCAATAAAAAAGGAACGGAGTATAAGAGTAAGGAAAGCGAAAGTAGTAATAACCTAAAGAAAGTCGATAGCGACAGCGATGATGACGATGATGACTATGAGGAGGATTAAAAGATGAGCAAAGCAGAAGATTCAAAAGATAAATTAAATATTATCGATTCTAATTCTCCGTTTAGCGTAATAGAGGCATATAAAACGCTTAGAGCAAACTTACAGTTTGTATGTCCTCATGAAGGATGCAAAATAATTTGTGTAACATCATCTATCGCTCATGAAGGAAAGAGTAGTACTAGCATTAACTTAGCAATTGCTATTAGCGAAACAGAGCAGAAGGTTTTATATATCGATGGAGATATGAGAGCTAGTAGAATAGCTCGTGACTTATCGCTTTCTTCTAAAGTAGGACTAGCAGAGATTCTTGCTGGTGTTAAAAAGGTTACCGATGATGGAATAATCCAACACTTTGGAAACAACAACTTTTTAGATATCATCGTAGCAGGAAAGAATCCTCCAAATCCATCTGAGCTATTAAACTCAGAGCGTATGGTAGAGCTATTAGAGGAAGCTAAGAAGAATTACGACTATGTAATTATTGATGGAGCTCCAATTGGAATTGTATCAGACGTACTTGTTCTTTCTCCTCACATTGATGGTTATGTACTTGTTGTACGTGCAGATGAAACAACACGACTTATGTTGCAAGATTCTATAAGCAGCATTAAGAGAGTAGGAGGAAAGGTTTTAGGGTTAATTCTTAATGGAGTTAAAACTAAAGGCTCTAGCTATGGTAAATATGGCAAGTATGGCAAATATGGCAAGTATGGTTCATATTATGGAAAATAAAAGGTAATGATGGTGGGAGTTAAAAAGCTCCCTCTTTTTATTTAAAGACAATTCACTCGTTTAAAAACATCTTTCATTTTTGTTATAGTTAGTTTATTCTAACCATGTTGATATATCTTTATATACTTATCAACAAGGAAAACAAATGAAAGATAAAAACCTAGATATCGATTATTCGTTCCAGATTCCTTATTCAAAGAAATGCAAAAGAGCAATTTTGAAAAAGATAGCTTTTCACTATGGAGAAGAGAAAAGAGAAGAAATCTGGAAGAGGGTACAGCATCAATATTCTAGTTATCTTTCAGGGCTAAACACAAACTATGGAGGAAAGAAGAACTTTCATAATAAAGCTGGTGGAAACTACGACTGTATTGCGCTTACTTCTTACTATGTTGTTTGCAAAGACGTTACTTCTATAGAGGAAATAGAAGAGATGGAGAAAAGTCTTTTTCTTCCTTCTTTTTCTTTTCTTTCAAAGCTTGTTGATTGTAATAAACCATTTTTTAAGCGTTTACTGTATAAATCTTTCCTTAGAGCCAAGAAAGGTTGTGATAGATGGAAAGACTACAAGATGAACGTTAGTCCATACACCGATGATAAGCCTATTAGTTATGAGTTTACTTTCTGCCCTGTCGCTGAATTTACTAAGAACAACAAAATAGAAGAAATAATGCCAGCATTTTGTAATCCAGACTATGACGCAATGGAGTTAATAAATGCACGCCTCATAAGAAGAACAACATGCGCTAATGGCGAGAAATGCGACTACACAATCTGTGGGAACAAAGATCCTTTTATAAAGAAGCATCCTGAATATGTTGATTCTGTTGGTTTTAGAAGGAATAGATAAATATGAAATATAAAATTGAAAAAAATAGCGTACAAGAAACTCTAATAATTCCTCTATATGCTCGGAAGATATGCTCTGAGATATATAAAAACATTTACCAAGATAAAACAGCATCTCTTTTGATAGACAAGATTGATTATGATTTTTCTTTAATTGAAAAGAAGAAGCTATCTTTCATTGAACGTTTTGGCTTTTTGGAAGTTGCTGTAAGACAATTTGATTTAACTAATGAAATAAAAGAATACATTAAGATGCATCCAGAGTGTAGCGTTGTTAATCTTGGTTGTGGACTCGATAGCATTGCTAATTGTTGTGATAACGGAAAGATTAAGATATACAATATAGATTTTCCAGACGTAATAGAACTACGTAATAAGTTACTTCCACCAAAAGAAAGAGAAGAAAACATTGCTTGTGATTTAAATGACAGAGCGTGGATGGACAAAATAGACTCTTCTAACGGTGTTATTTTCTTTGCCTCTGGTGTCTTTTATTATTTCCTGAAAGAACAAGTAAGAGCTCTTGTATGTAATATGGCTAGTAAATTTTCAGGAGGAATTTTAATCTTTGATGCGGCAAATTCTTCTGCTGTAAAAATGATTACAAAAACATGGCTAAA
>DHMZ01000052.1:0-1014 GCA_002406055.1 Spirochaetales bacterium UBA4629 | reverse complement strand
CTTGGAGTAAAGAAATTAAAGTCTCAAGTAAAGGTTATATGCTTGGTTATAATGATTTAAAAGATCCATCTGTAAGTTCATTTGCACGTTTTCTTTCTAAAGTTGGCGATAGAGTGATGAAAATGCAAATAGTAAAGATTAGCTTTGGAGAGGAAAAATGAAGTATATACATTTTGACATAGATAAAAGTGGTTTTTACGGAGCCTATTGGAAAAATGAAAAAGAGTCAAATTGTGCTATTATTGCAATGCTTGGAGATGATCCAGAAGACTACATGGCACGATCTGCTGTTAAATGGCTAAAGAAGAAAGGCTTAAATGTCTTAACGCTTTCTCCTGGTAAAAAAGACTATGGTCACCATAACTATCCATTGGAGCGAATTGAGAGCGCAATAAATTGGCTAAAAGCCAATGGAAACAAAAAAATAGCAATTGTAGGAGCATCCACAACAGGAACTCTTGCGCTTTCTGCTGCATCCATGTTTCAAGAAATCACATTAACTATCGCAATGACTCCGAGTGATTTTATATGGCAAGGTTTTATGCAAGGAAAAAGAGATGGTGCTAAAGAATGGCCAATAGAAGATGAATCTCTATTCTCTTATAAAGGTAAGCCACTTCCGTATATGCCATTTTGTTACTCTCATCCACAATACTGGCAAACAATAGAAGAAGAGAGTAAAAGTTCAGGTAATATGATTGCATCTCGTAAAATCTTTGATGACTCGGAGAAAGCTTACCCTATAAGGGAAGAGGAGTTTATAAAAGTAGAGAACATAAAGGGTAAAGTTATAGCTATTGGAGCCGAAGACGATGCTCTATGGAATACAACGAAGTATATAAGGCGATTAGAAAAAAGATTAGAAAAGCATGAACATGATTGTTCTTTTGAGTCATTTATTTATTCTCATGGTACTCATTTTATTTTTCCTGAGACAATGATTAAGACTATGTTTCCTGTTGGTTCTGCTTTATTTATGAAGCTTTGCTTTAAGGCTGCAAGAGATTATCCAAA
>DHMZ01000086.1:19898-22598 GCA_002406055.1 Spirochaetales bacterium UBA4629 | reverse complement strand
TTTACTATTTGCTCCGTCTCCAAGGACTCTGCCCTTTCATCTCCCTTTAGTTGTGCTTTTTCTATCACCATCTCAATTTTGTCTTTACCTTCATTACCATAAATAGAAGACTGCAAATTATTTCTAATTGTTTTTCTTCTTGAAGCAAAAATTGCTCTTAGCACAGTAAAGAATGTCTCTCTATATTTCTCTTCAACAAGACTCTTATCTCTTTTCTTCATTACACAAACGGCACTATCCACATTAGGCTGTGGCCAAAATGAAGAACGAGGAAGTTTGAGAGCAAGTGTATTTACATAGTCGATTTGAGTTAAAACAGAAAAAGAAGAATAGTTTTCAGAGCCTTTTTTACCAACCATTCTATCGACAACTTCTTTTTGAAGTGTATATACCATGATTGGCGGTGTATAACTATTTTCAATTAATTTGGCAATCATAACAGAACCAACATTATATGGAAGGTTTCCAACAATCCTATCAGGAAGAGGTAGAAGCTTCTTTTTAAATAGAGTCTTTAAAGCATCTCCTTCAACTAGAGTAAAGTTTTCCTCATCGTTAAAAGCCATTTCATTAAGAATCTTAATAAAACCCTTATCAATTTCAAAAGCTGTCAGTTCAACACCTTTTTTTAAGAGCATATGAGTTATAGCACCAAGACCAGGGCCAATCTCCCACACTCTCATTCCTTCTTCTATATCCATTAAAGAAATAAGTCGCTCTCTATTTGTTCTATTAATTAAGAAGTTTTGTCCGAACTTCTTGCTCATTGCTAGTCCATTTTCTTTTAAGACTCTATCTATTTCACTTGGGCTATCGTAATTAAGATTCCACATGCAAAAAGAATAACCTAAATAAAATAAATAGTAAAAGCTTATATCTAAGAACACGTACCTAGGTTGCAATCCAATTAAGCTATTTCATTTTATATTTTTGATTTCGACTTTTTCACTTCTCTAGAATAGTCATTTCAAAAACCTTGCTACAATGACGGAAGAAAATAAGTTTTTCTAAAAGAAGTTAAGAAGAGCAAATAGTTTTAATTTACTTTTTCTCATCTAAAATGTGTCTAAAGCTATCAGAGGAAAGAATAGAAATACATCCTATATATATATTTACAATCTTATCTGTCCCACAAAAAGGATTTTATTATTACTTGTATGCATAAATAGATTCTTATTCAAAAAAAAGAATATCTCATAGTTTATTTCTTTTCTTTAAATCGCTTAAAAGAAACAAGAAAAAACAAAACAGTAAATAGAAAATAAAAATATAAAGATAAGCAATAAAGCTAGATGACAAAGGAAACAATGAACAGGAAGAGGTAAAACCAATAATCCTAGATATTAGAAAATTAATAATTAAATCCGATTTAGGAATAATAAAATGAAATAATACCATAACAAAGAGTAAAACTATGCCAGTAACACCTAAAATGGAAAACAGAAAAGCAAAAGGCTGCCACTCTCCAAATGTTTTATAAACAATTGGAGCAGAAGTTACTGTTGCAGATAGCGTTACAAAGATAATAGAAAGGATAGATGAAATATATGGGTGTAAATTCTCCTTTATATTTTTGTTTAAAGGAGCAAAAAATAGAATCCCAGATAAAGAAGAAAAGCCAAGTATAATACTCAATTCTGTTGTGTACAGAGGAAATATTAACGAAAGAAATGCATAGGAAAGAGAAAAGCTATCCTCAGTATTAAAGAAAGACAGTAAATATAGAAAGATTAATGAGCGCACAAGTGACGGCCTTAAGCCAACTAGAATAACAAATAAAAGAAGCACTACATTTTTTATTCGCTTTGCTTCTTTTCTATCGAAAAAGAGCAAAAGGATTGGCAATATAATTGATGATATAAACCCTAAATGCATTCCAGATAGAGCTATTAAGTGACTTAGGCCTAGTGCTCTAAGACTTTCTGATATTCTTTTATCTCCATTTAAACTTGAGCCTGTTAATAAAAGAAGAATAATGTTTCCACTATCATCATTTTTAACGTTTCTAATTAGTAAAGAATTAAACTTTTGAATTAGCATAGAGGTTAAAGTTCTCTTTTCTACTTTTCCCCCAAGACCAAGAAAATAGTTATCTTTGAAGCTTCCTTCTACAAATACTTTATCTCCTCTGCTAATTGGTAAGGAAGGCATAATAACAAATGTTTTACCCTTACCTGAATAGTATTTGTCCTCTTCACCTTTTATGCTTAACACTTTACATGAAAACGAGATATATCTATTCTCTTTTCTTATAGGTTCAGTTATTACCTCAGCATAAATAGCTTTTACATTTGATTTTTCAATTGGAAAAGTAAGTGTGCCCTCTACCATTGCTGAACTTGTTAGAGAAAAAAGAAGAATTAAGTAAAGAATAACTAAGCTTACTTCTTTAAATTTCCTAAATATTAATAATAAAAAAGCAAGAAAAAAAACAACTAACTCTCTGTATAAAAAGAGCTCTTTATAAAACACAACCAAATAAACGAATAATAGAGGTAACAAAATGTACATATTATTCTAAACGCAATTTTCTTAAATTATGTCAAAAATAGCTTTCTTTAATTCTTTAACAGAGCCAAGTGTATTTGTAATTCCTTTCTCTTCAAGCTCTTCTTTTGTTCTAAAACCATAATTAACAATAAAGTAGCTTGAACCTAAATTTTCAGCTGTTTGTTTATCGACTTCACTATCACCAACATA
>DHMZ01000086.1:9806-19779 GCA_002406055.1 Spirochaetales bacterium UBA4629 | reverse complement strand
GAAAAAGGAAGCTTTTCTTTAACAATGCTTCTTACAATTTCACCATTCTTATTTGATGCAATTCCAACTTTGATACCTTTATTTTCTAGCTCTCTTAATAGATCAAGTATTCCTGAATAAGCAACAGCATTTTCAGCAGGATGCTTTTTATAAGAAGAAAGAAGCAATTGATACATAAGAAGAAAATCATCCTCATCAATTCTCTTCTTGCTCTCAAGTACTGCTTTAGTGAGTGCATTACGTAAGCCACTTCCTACATAAATTCTAGCATCTTCCTTACTGATGAGAGGAAAATCATAAGCAGAAAGAGCATAATTAAGAGCTCGCCTAATATCTTCAAGAGTATCTAAAAGAGTTCCATCTAAATCAAAAACAACTATTTTCTTATGCATATTTTTCATTATATTTTTCTTCCTGTTGCTTATCTAGTGGCGTTAGTTTTATTCTAAGAAAGGAGAGATGTATGTATAAAATAAGAATAGCAAAGAACAAAGAAAAGCAACTTGAAAAACACCATCCTTGGGTCTTTACCGGTGCTATAGATAAAGTGGTCCCTCAATTTACCACAGAAGATTGGGCAGATGTTTATTCATATGATGGAACATTTATTGCAAAGGGTTGGTATGATGAGAAGTCTCATATTGTTTTACATCTTCTCTCTTGGGATGAGGACGAAGTAACAGATGAAGAATACGTATCTACATTAGTAAAGAACGCTATTATAAGACGAAAAGATTTCTTTTCTCTTCCTAACACAAATTGTTTTCGCCTTATTCATGGAGAGGCTGACTTCATTCCTGGAGTTGCAGCAGATATCTACGCAAAAGAAGTAAGAATTATAATATCTTCTCGCTTTGCTCTTCATTTCTTATTAACTATTGTTGAAACAATAGAAAACACTCTACACCCATCTCTAATACAAGTTACTGCAGATCCTTTTTATGCTTCAAGCGAAAAAATAAGTGAAAACACACGCTATTTTGTTAAAGGAAAGGAAGTAAAAGAGAATGAAATAAAGAGAGAAAACACTCTCTTTATGGAAAATGGAATTTGGTATGAAATAGCACCAGGTAGAGGACAAAAATCTGGTTTCTATTGTGACCAAAGAAACAACAGAGAGATAGCTGAAAAGTATATGAAAGGAAAGGATGTTCTTGATATTTGTTCATATACTGGAGCTTTTACTCTTCACGCTCTACGTGCAAAAGCTAACTCTGTATTGAGTGTAGATAGCTCTGAGTCAGCTCTAAGACACCTGTTGTATCAAATACATTTAAATGAAAATAAAGGCACAATTGATCCCCTTTCAAGAGATAAGGTAAAAACAGTTAATGCCGATTGTTTTAACTATATAAGAGAAGTTGAAGAGGATAAATATGATTGTATAATTCTTGATCCTCCGAAGCTCGCTCAAACAAAGAGCAAATTAGAGAATGCAATCAAAGCATATAAAGACTTAAATAGAGTTGCTATGCTCAAAATAAAGAGCGAAGGTATCCTAATTACATTCTCTTGCTCTGGTGCCCTAACAAGAGAAAACTTTCTCCTTCTCTTATCTTGGGCTAGCAGTGATGCAAGATGTGAGATACAAGTACTTGAAACACTCAGCGCAGGGGAAGACCACCCTACTCGTCTCTCTTTTCCAGAAAGCCAATATCTTAAAGGCTATATTCTAAGAGTTATAAAATAAGAAAATTGTCTCCTTACACTAAGGAGACAACTCTGTTAATCCTCATTATTCGTTTTTTCTTCAGGAACTTCAGTTGTTTCTGGATTATCTTCTGAAACTTTAGTTGCGTTTGCTTTCTCTTCTAGAGTCTTTGTTGAACACTTATCACATTCTTTGACCCTAGCATCTTCCTTCTTAACAGAAAAGAATAATACCAAGCCCCAAAAAATCCCAAAAGAAAGAAGAATAATAGAACTAAGGTAACTCACATCAAATGAACCTGAATATGTTCTAGTATAAGTTCCCCATCCTGTTGTATATCTTACGGTTGTAGGAAGCTCAACAGCTAAGCAAAGAGAATATACTAAACCTAATAAACAAAGAACAGCAAATACCAAAGCTGAAATTTTAATTACATTTTTTTTCATATGATGCCTCCATCTAGAAGCTAATTTAAGACCTCAAAAAAGAATAATCAAGGCAAATTAAAGAAAAACAAAGACTCTATTTATTTGCTACAAAAAAGCAACATATTACTACAAAAAAGAGCGATATGGATTTCGCCATACCGCCCCACGTAATTTTTAGCTTAGATTAATAAGCTGCATTGAGCCATTCAATTCCATCGATAACTGCTGTAAGATATGGAGCAGACTGGAATTCTGGGTATGATTCATGGAATACACCATCCCAAACTGCTTCGTCTTTATCTGCTGTGAAGTCGCCATCTGAATCAACAGCAAAAGCGTGATCAAGAGTCTTTCCTCCATCAACTGTGAAAGTAGATGTATCGAATACGTTTAATGTACCTTCGTGGAATGCCTTGAGAGCCTTATCAATAGCTTCCTGTGTTCCAGGAGCAGCAATAGCTGTATTGAGTTCTGTTACAACTACATCACCATCAGCAACTGTACCTGTCCAGTCAGCAGGATTTTCTACGCCATCAATGTAATTCTTGATGAATGTATAGAAATATCTTGTCCAGTCAATTCTACAAGAGAGTAAAGATGCCTGTGGAGCAACCTTTGTCATATCTGTGTTGTATCCTGTGTGATAGACACCAGCCTTCTGAGCTGCAAGAGCTGGAGAAGTTGTATCTGAGTGCTGGCTGATCATGATTGCACCTGCGTCGATAAGAGAATTAGCAGCTGCTTCTTCAAGAGTAGCATCACCCCATGTACCAACGAAGAAGACCTTCATTGTAGCACTTGGACATACACTTCTTACGCCAAGGAAGTATCCTGACATACCAGAAATAACTTCTGCAAATGAATATGCGCCAACATAACCAACAACAGCTTCTTCTGGCTTAATCTTTCCTGTATCAATCATTTCCTGAAGCTTCATACCAGCAGCGATACCTGCAATATATCTTCCTTCATAGATTGCTGCAAAAGCGTTGTGTGTATTAGGGTTGTTATCCTGCTGAGAACCACAGTTTGTCATACCAACAAAAACTGTATCAGGATAATCTTTTGCTGCTTCTAACATGAATGGTTCGAAACCATAGCTGTTATTGAAGATAATTTCACAGCCTTCTGCTGCAAGCTCTTCGTTATTATCACGAGCAAGAGAAGATTCTGTTGTATTTCTCTTAACAAGAAGTTCAACCTCATATCCTTCTGCCTTGAGCTGCTCTAGAGCATTTTCCATACCATTCATGAAGTTCCATGTGTAACCCTGGTCAGATTCATCATTAATAACAACGAAGCCAACCTTTGTTGCCTTCTTAGCTGTTGAAGAAGTTGCACTTTCAGATCCACCCTGAGCGAAAAGGGAAAGAGATACTAAAAGAACAAGTGCAATTGTCAATGCTTTTTTCATATTTTTCTCCTCTAGGAGGTAAAATAAACCCCCATTAAACCAATGATAAATGCCCTCTAAGAACCTGTAAAGAATTATTTTGTAAAGAATTATCAAAAATTCTTTACATTCTTAAAAAAGACAAGACAAAAAAAGGATATCCCTCAATTAGGATACCCTATTTTTTATGTTTATGTAAATATAGCCTATTATCTTTCTTCTCTAAAATAGTTAACACCCAAAGACTGAGGTGGCTGTTTATCTTTAATGTTTCTCATACTTGTTATTACAAGAACAATAATAGTAACAAGATAAGGAAGAATCTTATAGAGTTCTGTAGGGAAGAATGGAACGATAATTCTTAAATACATAATCATAAGAGCACCAAAAACAATTGAGCTCCATATTGCATTTAATGGTCTCCATGTACAGAAGATTACAAGAGCAACAGCAAGCCAACCTGTACCAGAAAGAGAAGCCTCAATCCAAACACATCCGGCTGTTGTCATTGTATATACCATACCACCAAGAGCAGAAATACCTCCACCAATCATTGTTGCGAGATACTTATATTTTGTTGTATTAATACCTGCAGCATCAGCAGTAACTGGAGATTCTCCAACAGCTCTTAAGTATAGACCTGTCTTAGTACGAGTTAAGAATAAATGCATTGCAATTGCAAGGATTATTGCTAAATAGAAGAATTCAGACTGATTAAAGATAATCTTTCCAATAATAGGAATATTCTTTAAGAAGTCAGGCATGAACTTATTATCGAAAGCAAACTTAAGATCATTTGATAGAGTTACATAGCCACCAACTTGAAGTCTCCTTAATTCTCCTGCAAACTTTGCAACTCCTGTACCAAATGTTGCCATAGCAAGACCTGTTACATTCTGGTTAGCTCTAAGTGTTACAGTCAAAAAAGAGAAGATAGCACCTGCTATAGCACCAATTGCAAAAGCAGCAACGATAGCAAGAAGGATAGCAACAAATGCATTGGCATTGCCTTCTCCTACTGCACCTTCATAGAGGTTTGGAGCAATGAGACCGAAAATACCTCCCATATACATAATACCTTCGACTCCAAGGTTCATATTTCCAGACTTTTCAGTCAATATCTCTCCAAGAGTTCCGAACATAAGAGCAGTACCATAAGCACCTGCTGCAGCTAAAAGTAGCACTAATGCGTTCATCTCTGATCCCCCTTATTCTTTCTTCCTCTGAGAATAATCTTATAGTTAATAAAGAACTCACAACCAAGCATACAGAAAAGTAGTACGCCAGATACTATCTCTGCAACCGATGCAGGAACAGAGAGCTTTGTCTGTAGTGTTGCAGATCCTTTATCAATAATAGCAAGAATAGATGCAATAACAATCATTGCAAAGCTGTTGAGCTGGCTAAGCCAAGCTACAGTAATCGATGTAAAACCAACACCACCAGCGACATCACTATTAAGTGTTCCATTAGCACCAGAGACTAACATCCAGCCAACAAGGCCACTTATAGCACCACTGAGAAGCATAGTTCTCATCATAACCCAACCTACATCCATACCAGCATATCTTGCTGTATTTAATGAGTCACCGATTACCGCTACTTCGTAGCCATGCTTTGTATAGTTCATATAGACATGAACAAGAACAACAAGAACAAGAACGATAATCCAACCACAATAGACACCAAAAACATTTGGAAGTCTAGCATTATCTGGGAACATAGGAATCATCTGCGTTCCCTGTCTTCCTTCCCATGGACCACCCTGTAACCAACGAACAATACCAATTGCAATGTAGTTCATCATCAGCGTAAAAAGTGTTTCATTTGTGTTGTATCTTGCCTTAAAGAAGCCTGGAATAAATGCCCAAATAGCACCACCAATAGCACCTGCAATCATCATAAGTGTTAACACAACAAATTTTGATTGAATGTGAGATGCAAAGTTAATAGCAATAAATGAAGAAAATATTGCCCCCATTGTAATCTGGCCTTCTGCACCGATGTTCCAAAACTTCATTTTAAAACATGGTGCTATGGCAAGAGCACAACCAAGAAGAGGAATAGCCTTCTTAATTGTCTGTCGTAGATAACCAGGCTTAGAAAGCGCACCACTTATCATAATACCATATGATTGGAAAGGATTCTTTCCTGCCATAAGGATAGGAATCATACCCAAAACAAGTGCGACAACAATGGAACCAACTCTAATAGCCCAAACCTTCTTTGGATCCATAGCATCACGTTTAGCTAATCTAATTAGAGGAATTTTCTGTTCAGCCATTATTTGTCTCCTCCTTTATTTTGAACACTGGTCATCATCAAACCGATTTCTTCTTTAGTAGTATGTCTAGCATCAACTATTCCACTAACCTCTCCACCACAAAGAACCAAGATTCTATCGCAAAGCTCCAAGAGAACATCTAATTCTTCTCCGACATATACTACAGCAACACCCTTCATCTTCTGCTCTGTCAAAAGATTATAGATTGCATAAGATGTATTAATATCGAGACCTCTAACTGCATAAGCTGTTAAAAGGACATTAGGCTGGCTGGCAATTTCACGTCCAACAAGAACCTTCTGGATGTTTCCTCCAGACATACGACGTACAGGAAATTCCGTACTAGGAGTTACAACCTCTAGCTCCTTCCATATCCTATCTGCAGTTGCCTGTGGAGTTTTCTTATTGAAGAAGATTGATGAGCCGTTTTTCCATGTTCTAAGCATCATGTTGTTTGTCATACCCATAGAACCAACAAGGCCCATACCTAGTCTATCTTCAGGTACAAATGCCATACCAACACCAAGCTCTCTAATTTTTTTAGGATGAAGACCAACAAGCTCTTTATCTTTATTATTTTCCTTTGGATCTAAGTACTTTATTGAACCACCTTTTATTGGATAAAGCCCTGTTAAGCATTCAAGCAATTCCTTCTGGCCAGAACCTGCGACGCCAGCAACACCTAAGATTTCACCACCGTTAGCTACAAAAGAGACATTATTTAACTTAGTAACACCTTCAGCATCAACACAGCTGAGAGCATCAACAACAAGTCTTGGCTCTACCTTCTCATATACAGGTCTATCGATGTTAAGAACAACTGAGTGGCCAACCATCATATCTGTAAGCTTTTGTGGATTAGTGTCTTTTGTATTAACTGTTCCTATATACTTACCCTTTCTTAATACAGCAACCTTATCGGAAATGGCCATAACCTCAGCAAGCTTATGAGTAATGATTACAATTGCCTTTCCATCGGCCTTCATGTTTCTTAAAACATCAAAGAGCTTATCTGTTTCCTGCGGGGTAAGAACGGCTGTTGGTTCATCAAGAATTAAGATTTCAGCTCCACGATAAAGAACCTTGACGATTTCAACTGTCTGCTTCTGAGATACAGACATATCGTAAATCTTCATAGTTGGATCAATATCAAAGCCATAACGAGTACAGATCTCTTTAACCTTTTCGTTTGTACTCTTTATGTCCATCTTCTCGTCTAAGCCTAAAACGATATTCTGTGCAGCTGTAAAAACATCGACAAGATGATAGTGCTGGTGAATCATACCAATACCTAAATCAAAAGCATCCTTTGGTGAACGAATTGATACTGGTTTTCCATCAGCATATATCTGACCTTCATCAGGCTGATAAATGCCGGAAAGCATATTCATCAGTGTAGTCTTTCCACTTCCATTTTCTCCCAATAGCGATAGAATTTCGCCCCTTTTAATCTCAAGGTTAACTTGGTCGTTAGCGACAACACTACCAAACCTTTTTGTAATACCTCTCAATTCTATTGCATTATTATTCTGCATTTTATCTCCCGATAAAGCCCCATAGGCCTAATTGCTATAGGTAAAATAATACCATCCGTTTTTTTTATTCTGCAACAAAAAACAACAAATTAGAGTAATAAAAAAGCAGGGGACACCCCTGCGTCTTTATAGTGCGACTGTAAATTCAATCTCAACTAGCCCATTCTTCGGAAGTTTAGCCACCTCAAAAGCACAACGAGAAGGAAGGACTTCTGCCTTTTCGAAAGCTGATGCATAGACTTCATTAACAGAAGCAAAGTCAGCAATTGACGCTAGATACACAACAGCCTTAACTGTGTTTTCGAGTCTTCCACCACCCTCTTCAATGATAGCCTTTGCATTTTTAAATATCTGCTTAGCCTGTTCGCTAGCTGTTTCTCCCACCATCATTCCTGTTTCAGGGTCTAAAGCTAAAACGCCAGAAACAAACATAAAACCATTAGCCTTTACAGCCTGAGAGTATGGTCCAACAGCCTTTGGACCCTTATCGGTATTTACTCTTTCGATCATAGTCTTCTCCTTATTAAGTGATAGAATTTTTCTTAAGATATCTGATGGCTCTTCCGCAAGTTCTACTCCATTAGGATTAGATACAGAAAAACCGAATCCCCATTTTACGCCTAAAAATCTGACTCCAGCTTCTTTAGCACCATTTTCATCATTAGATGTATCGCCAACCATTAAAGCTTCCTCTTTTTCAACACCTAAAGAAGAAAGAGCGTTTGTTATTACCTGTGCTTTAGTTATTTGCCCGTCCACCTCAGGGCCCTTTATTACATCAAAGCAATCATCCATTTTAAGGTTGTGTATACATCTCTTTGCTAGCTCTTCCATCTTATTAGTAGCAACAGCTGTTTTTATGCCCATAGAGCGAAGAGAATACAAGAGCTCACGTATTCCATCATATGGATGCATCATAAACATTCCCTTACTGTTATAAAGCTTTCTATATACTTCTACACAATGCTCTATTTTATCTTCAGGCACAGAGAATGTAATTCTAAAACAATCTCTTAAAGGTGGTCCAATAAAGCGCTTAAGATAATCCTTAGTATAGCTATTTCTATCATATCCGATAGTTTCTACTGTGCTAAGAGCACACTCCATTATTCCTTCAGAGCTATCTGCTATAGTTCCATCAAAATCCAATAAAACGGCCTTTACCACTTATTATCTCCATTGCTTCATCATGTACAGAGGCTGTCGATGCGATAACACTTAAATAATCTTTTTCTTTCTTAATGCTCACCCTTCCGCCAGCTTCTTTGACAATAAGAATTCCTGCTGCTATATCATATAGCTGCAACGATTCCTCATAATAGAGTGAGCACCTAGAAGAGGCGACGAAACAGAAAGAGCAAGCAGCACTTCCAATACTTCTCATGTCAGAAAAATGATTATAGAACTCTCTCATTCTTACCATATATTCATCCATAATAGAATGTCTTCTATGAGGAGGTACAAGCAGAGCTAAGCTCTTCTTGGGATCTATATCATCATTTATAGTAATTCTTTCTCCGTTAAGGAATGCCCCGCCACCTCGAGTTGCATAAAAGACTTCCTTTTGTCTTGGTACTATTACCACTCCAAGTGCTATGCCACACTCATCTTCAAAGGCAATACTTATTGTGTAAAGAGGGAAAGACCACATAAAGTCGACAGTTCCATCTATTGGGTCGACAATCCAACGTCTTGTCTTCTCACCCTTTTCTCCTGTCTCTTCTCCGTACCAACCATCCTCCGGGTACTCTTTCATCAGTGTTGAATATATTAGCTCTTCAGATAGCTTATCTGCCTGAGTAACATAGTCATTCTCACCTTTAGAGAAGACAACAGTTCGCATCTTTTCATGTTCTAGCAAAAAGTTACTAGCTTTCTCAGCAGCACTTAAAGCGCTTTTAAGTCTCTTTTCGATCTCTTCCTTCTTCATTATCTCTTCCTCATCTGTTCTCCAATATATGTTACACGTTTCCAATCAGAAGGGGTAAAGCTTTCCTTTGTTATTGTCTTTTCAATAGCACTTTCCAACATATAAGATGAGTTGATATATATAATAATTGCCGTCCAAGAATCCATTTTTCTAGAGTACATAACACCACCAGCATTATTTAAGAGCTCAGCCATTCTAAGTTCATCTTTATTATTATCCTTAGAAAGTATTATGGATAACGAATAATCATAGATATTAAAGAGCTTGTCTTTATTCTCATTGTTCATTCTTGACCAACAGTTCTTAATCACCTCTTCAAGTTCCTCAAGTGTTTCACTTGATGTATCACGTAAGAAAGAAGCAAATATAGATGATGGACCTAAGGCCTTGTACATCTCATAAACTATTCCATTAGCCTTCAGTTTGATCTCTTCGTCGTCATCAACTTCTTCTTCCATATGTGGTAATTCAATAGAATTCTCTCTCTCTGATTCATCCATTGTCACCACTTTGTGCTCTTTGTCTTCTTCAGCTTTAGATTCAACTTCTTCAATATGAGTTTCCTCCATTGAAGATGTAGGATGAGTAACAACTTCCTCTTTTTCTTCTTTCTCTTCTCTCTTTTCTTCTTGCTTCTCTTCAGTTACAGGAGTATCTTCTTCGTCGTCAGCAACACCCATAAAGAGAGAATCAATGAAAGAAAGAGGCTTTTTCTCTTCAGTAGAAGGAAGAACAAAATCATTAGAGTCATC
>DHMZ01000086.1:0-9761 GCA_002406055.1 Spirochaetales bacterium UBA4629 | reverse complement strand
CTTTCATCTAAAGAAGGGAGAGTAAAGTCATTTTGACCTAAAATTTCTTCTTCATTGTTTTCTGTTTCACTACCTAGTTCCCTCTCTTCTTCTACTTGAGAGACAGATGAAGGTTCAGGTTTGTTATCTTCTTCTTTTTCCTTTTCATCATGAGAATTATTATCTTCGTCTTCAGTAGTTAATGGAGAATAACTTTCATCCTCTACTGAAGGAAGACCTAAGTCATCAGAGCTTTCTTCTTTTTCTTCTATTTCAGGACTTTCACTAGACTCTTCCTCATTTGGATACTCAGTGTTCTCTTTATCTGAAGAAGAAGGTTCTTCTTCTGTATCATCTTGAGAAGGAGTATTATCTTCACTTTCAAGAGCCTCTAGTGTGTCATTTGTATTTTCATCAAAGGATGGAAGAGTAAAATCAGAATTATCTTCTTTGTCTACAAAACTCTCTTCCGTGTCATCTTCACTCTTTTCATCAGCAATAGAAGAAGCAACTTCCATTTCTGTTTCGGCAGCATCTAACTCTTTTTCGTCCTTAATCTCTTCATTTTCAGTAGCAAGTGAAGAGTTATTTTCATCTAAAGAAGGAAGCATAAAGTCAGAATTATCTTCTTCGTCTTCTAATTCATCTTCCTCTTCAACCTCTTCTTCTGCATTAGAAAGAAGAAGATCATTCTCGCCATCATCTCCTTCGTTATTTTTGTCATCTTGAGAGAAAGACTCCTGCTCGTTTTCTTCTTCTTTATCGTCTTCATCTAATAATTCATCAATATCTTCATCAGGAGAAGCTAGATCAGAAGAACTATCTAGCTCCTCTTCTTTTTCTTCTTCTTTAACAAACTCGGCCTCTTCTTCTTTCTCTAGTTCATTGTCGATTTCTTTTTCTTCTTTTGAAGACTCATCAGACTCATCATCAAGGATGTTAAAGAAGTTAAGTTGAGACTCATCATAAAGGGAGTTTTCTTCATCTTCCTTCTTTTCGTCCTCCATCTCTTCCTGCTCTTCTATTTCATCGTAATACTCGGAGTCAGGATCTTCTTTAGTCTCTCCGATATCGTCTAGGCTTTCCTCTTCTTCGCTATCGTCGAAGATGTCATCATCGAGGTTAGCCTCATACTTTTCATCTTCTTTTTCTTTCTCTTGTTGTTTCTTAACAATCTCTTCAGGAAGCGAATATCTTTCTTTTAGTGAATCGATATCACAACTATTTTTCTTCTCGTATTCAACAAGAGAGACACTATTATCTCTTTCATCTAGTGCTTTAGCTTTCTCGTCTTCATCTTCATTGTCATATTCGTTATCATCAATTGATTCGATAATGTCAGTGTTTACGCTATCGAGTTCGCTATTATCCATTTCATCTTCATCGACAATGCTATATTCACTTCTCTCTTGCGGAAGTTCTAGCGTTCCAAGTAAAGCTGTTATTAGTTCATGCTTTTTTGTTTTATCTATAGAGGCTTCTGCCATAAAAGAAGAAGAGATTGTTAAAGCCCCATTTTCTTCTTTCTTTTCTTCTTCTAAGTCTGGGTCAACGATAAGTCGCTTATGGCCATATTGTGCTTTAAGGGCCTTTTCTTCGTTTCTCTTTCTCTTTATCTCAAAGAAAAGCGAGCTATCAACAAAGAGGTTAGAATCAAAGAATGACGGTAGAACAGATATGTCAATATTGTTGCCATCATATGTGTATGTATCGATTCCAATATGATAGAAGATAGAAAGTACATCATGGAGAGAAGCTCTTCTTCTATCAAATGAGGCAGATAGAATTAAGAAAAGAGGAATATATCGTCCAACAAAGGTATATAATTCTCCCTGCCATGATAAAAGAGGAAATCTCAAGACTGGCCAATAGCCCATTTTTAGAAGTGAGATTAAATCCAAACTAGAAGGTGTTGCTACAATTGTCTTAAAGCTTTCTTTGGGAAGGGAAGATGAGGAAGAAACGCTAAATAAACTATATCCATCGCGCTCTTCTTTAAGGCTCTCGACTCTGCCTTCCCAATGATTAAGTGCTGTTATCTTTCTATATATCTCTTCTTCACTAAGACCATCTAATGCCCCACTACTCTTCAGTTTAGCTTCTTCAAGAGAAAATTCATCTGAATAGAGTTGTACTCTTTGGCATAGGTTGTTTATCCCATTTAAGCCAAACTTTGCTATGCTATCGAGATTAAGAGCTAAGGTAACATAGTCAGTCTTAAAGACTTCTTCTATCTCAACCTTCTCTTCAAGAAGAGAACGTAAGAAGATAGAAAGAGAGTGAAGTTTCTCACTGTCCATCTCTTGGGGAATTAGGTAGGTAGAGATAACTTCCCTATATTTTTCAGCGTCCTCAACATTTGCTTTGTTTTCAGATATAAAAAGAGCTGTCTTATTGTCAATTATCCTAGTAATACGTCTTAAAGAGTCATCACTGATAGCCTTAAGTCTATCCCAATCTTTACTCTTGAGCTCTCTACTAGAACCACTAGATGTAAAAAAAGTGGAAACTAAAACAGATTGCATTAGAATTGGTAGAAGAGATGAAGAGATTCTCTTAAAGTTATCTTTACTTCTTAGCGATGTAACTCTTCTCTCTTCCCAGAGAGATAGCTTTAATAGCTCTAGTGGGTAATAATCTTCCATAATTCGAGCTATGTTTTTAAAGTTATTGATTAGATAATCAAAAGACTCACTAATGTTTTTTTCTGCTTTCTGCTTTGAAATATTTGAGAGAGCACTAATAGGGGAAAAAAAGTCAAACACAAAAGCTCCTTAAACGTTTATGCTCCCCTGAGGGAGCACAAAACTATACATGCATTACTGTTTTTCTATATTCTTTTAAACCATACTTTAAACACTCTGCCGCTAATTTTAATTCATCTTCATTTAAAACATAGGCAAAGCGAGCCTGGCTTTTACCGTAGCCTGCTGTCCAATAGAAGCCTTCTGCAGGAGCAAACATAACAGTACTGCCCTTATAAGAGAAGTCATTAAGCATAAATTGTGCAAACTTCTCTGCGTCATCTACTGGAAGATCCGCAATAAAATAGAAAGCCCCCTTAGGCATTGTAACTCTAACCCCTTCTATCTTTTGCATAGCCTTAACGAGAGTATTACGTCTTCTCTCATACTCTTCAACAGTTTTAGTAATATATTCATCTGGCGCACTTAGTGCTGCTGTTGCTGCTTTTTCTTCAACAGCAGGAGGACAGAGTCGCGCCTGTGCCATCTTAAGACAGTTAGCTATAAATTCATGATTTTTAGTAACAATCGCACCGATTCGAGAGCCACACATTGAGAATCTCTTAGAGAAAGAATCTATACAAATTACTCTATCTCTATACTCGGGGAAAGAAAGCACTGATGTGAACTTTTTCCCATCATAGCAAAATTCTCTATAAACCTCGTCTACAACAAGGAAGATATCGTGTTTCTTGCATAGCTCTAAAAGAGCAATTAGCTCTTCTCGCGTATATATATGTCCAGTTGGGTTATTAGGAGAACAGAGAAGAATCGCTGTAGTCTTCTTATTAATTTTATCTTCAAAAGCATCGATAGACGGAAGAATAAAACCATTAGAAGAGGACGAAGTAACAGGTCTTAGTTCTACCATAGCAACTTTAGCAAAGGTAGCGACGTTAGTGTAATAAGGCTCAGGAATAATTACCTCATCATAAGGATCGCAAAGAGTAATAAGAGTAAACTGTAGGGCCTCAGAGCCTCCTGTTGTGATCATGATATCATCAACAGTTAGGTCATTTATACCCATCTTTTCATAATAGTGAAGAAGAGCCTTTCTTAACTCCAATTCTCCTTCGCTAAGACCATAAGCAATGATGTCTTCATCGTAATTATGAATCGCTTCTAAGGCTTCTTTAGGAGTCTTAATATCTGGTTGTCCGATATTAAGATGAATGACATGTACCCCTCTCTCTTTTGCTTTTCTTGCAAAAGGAACAAGCCTCCTTATTGGAGAACACTGAAAACCCGAAATACGATTAGACATCTGCATAGCTTTTTTCTCCTAAATGGCTAAATTACTCTGGGCTATTTGTATCATCAGGTGGTAATGGAGAAGTTGGATTAGCTTGCGTTGTATCAACAAGCTTCTGAATAAACTTTCTATTATCCAAGAGAGGCGAAATAGCTCTTCCATGGTGTAAGCGTGAAATAACACGAGCAAATAGCTCTGTTACATCTGCCTGTATAAACCACTCTTTTTCCAAGAGCTCCTTTCCTTGGTATACTCCATTTGTACCAATAATCCTGTAGAAGATACCTTCTTTATATGCTTGGTCAAAGTTTTCAATAGCATTGCCATTAAAGAATGGAAGAGAAACCATTACAATAACCTTCTTGGCTCCTCTGTTCATTAACTCTCTCATAGCAATAATCATAGTGCCGCCAGTTGCTATCATATCATCAGCCATCAATACAGTCTTACCCTTTACATCTCCAAGTAGGTTAATAGACTTAATATTTGTATTCTTAGCTGAAGTTGAAACCATTGAGTAGTCTCTCTCTTTATAGAGAATAGCAAGTGGTCTATGAAGAGCTTGAGCATAGAATTTATTTCTGCTTACAGCTCCAGTATCTGGTGAAACAACAACGATATCTGGATCAGAGAAATCTACTATTTTTCTCAGTGCAATTAAGGTCTGGTAGGAACCATGAACATTCTCTAAGCGGCAAGATGAGAATGCATTCTCAATTTCACGAGAGTGTATATCTAGTGTAATGATTCTTGTAACCCCAAGTTCCTCACAAAAACGAGCAAACATAGCTGCTGTTAGAGCTTCTCTAGATGCCTTTTTGTGCTGTCGCGCATATGGGTATGTTGGTAGAACAAGTGTAATTGACTTAGCTCCTGCATTATATAGTGCGTTAACTGTTGTAAAGAGGAACATCAAATGGTCATTAATTGAAAGCTGAATAGGCTCTTCTGAGCCTGCAACTTTAATTGGCGCATTGTTAGAAACATCATGAATGATGTAGACATTAAGACCTCTAACAGGGTCAATAATCTCAGCCTTTTCTTCACCATTAGCAAAGCGTGTATACTTTACGTTAATAGTAAAATCTGGACAATGAAACGCACTTGGAAGCTTTCCTGTTGGAATCTTTTTGCTATCTAAGTCATCGAGAAGAGTTACAGTTTTTAATAACTCTTCAGCCGTCATGTCGTGTCTTTTTGTTAGAGCCTCTGAGAGTTTCTCATATCTATCGATGTAAAGGCGTCTAAGATGCTTCACGACCTTGCCGGTAAAGTATTCTGAGCCAGGGCCGGCAATAACCCCTAACTTATGTGGTTTTAAGATACTCATAGCTCTTAAGATACTTCATTCATATAAAACCTTTCAAGGGCACTTAAGAGAGAAAAGAAAAAACTCACGATAAGGATGAAAGCTTCTCAAGTCCTTCCTTCTTTCCAACGACAAAGAGAATATCGCACTTAGTAAAGACGTAGTTTGGAAGAATTGAGTCAATTAGCATGGAAGGCGTTTTTATAGCAATAATGTTTACGCTAAACTTCTTTCTCAAATCAGCTTCCATAACGCTCTTTCCAACTAAAGAAGATGGCACAGAAATCTTTGAAAGATTTAACTCTTCACTAAGAATTACAAAATCTAGAACCTTTGATTGTTCTAGCCTATGAGCTAGACGAAGAGCCATGTCACGCTCAGGAAAGACAACCTCTGCACCTAGCTTTTCAAGTATTAATCCATGATCGCTTGTTATGGCTTTAGCTATGACCCTCTTTACGCCAATAGATACAAGATTCATTGTTGTTAATATTGAGAGTGCCATCTCTTTACCTAAAGCAACAATTGCAACGTCTGCGTTTTGGATGCCACTATCTAAAAGAGTTTGCTTATCTAGAGAAGTAACAATATATGCATTCTCTGTATATTCACGAAGCTTCTTTATCTTTTCTTCATCCTTATCAATGACAAGTAAATCGGCTCCACTTTCTGCAAGCTCGATTGCGAGTGGGTAACCAAAGCGCCCAAGTCCTATTATCGCATATGTATTCTTATTTGTGCTTTTCTTCATCTCTTCTTCCTCCTATCCAATAGCAATGTTTCCCTCTGGGCTCTTTATTCTTTCTATGTATTCATAGTGCCAGATAGAAGCAATAGTCAAAGGTCCAAGACGACCTATATACATAATTAATATCGAGACAATCTTACTTTTTATTGATAGTGTTGGTGTAATTCCTGTCGATAGTCCAACTGTACCAAATGCAGATACAGTTTCAAACAGTATGTCGATAAAATCCAAATTTGGTTCAAATATCAAAAGTAAGAAACTCGATATTATAACGACAGTTAAGCCAAGTAGTGTTATTACAGAGGCCTTTCTGAAGCTATCTTTAGGAATTGTATACTTAAAGCCTTTCTCATCTGTATTTGTAGCATTAGCCTTAATCCCCTTTATTAAAACGTAGAGCGTTGTTGTCTTTATGCCACCTCCCGTAGAACCAGGGGAAGCACCTATAAACATCAACACGATAATTACAAGTAGCCCCGCTTTACTAAATGAAGAGAGTGCAATCGTAGAGAAACCTGCTGTCCTAGCAGAAACACTATGAAAAAGAGCAGGAAGAAAAGACATCTTCTCTGTTAACATCAGCATTACAGTTCCAATAATAATTAACGCTAAGCTTACACTAAGCACAACCTTAGTGTGCATTGAAAACTTCTTCCATTTAAAACGCTTCTTCACGACTTCTTGAATAACTAGGAATCCAATACCACCGAAAATAATAAGAAGCATTGTTATTATATTAAGTAACACATCATCCTTATATGGAATAAGGTTTGTCATTCCTCCGAGGATATCAAAGCCGGAATTATTGAAGGCAGCTATTGAGTGGAAGATACTAGTCCATAGGGCACGTTTAATTGGATAATTTCTAACAAAAACAATAAAGCTTAAGATAGCTCCAAGAGACTCAATGCTTAGTGTTGTTATGAATACGCTTTTAATAAAACGAACTATCCCCTTACTAGATGAAAGATTCATAGCTTCTTTAATTATGCTTCTTCCTCTGAGATTAATCTTTCCTCCAAGAGCAAGAATAAAAACTGTACCTATTGTTGTTACACCTAGTCCTCCTATTTGAATTAGAAGAGCAAGAATTAATTGGCCCAAAAAAGAGAAGTTATCGTAAGCATCAATACTAATTAAGCCTGTAACACAAACTGCACTTGTTGATGTATATAGACTATCTATATAAGAATAAGAAGCACCATTTTTTCTAGAAAATGGCAAAAAAAGAAGTAGAGATCCGACTAAGATTGTTATAGCAAAGCCAAGTGCAATTATTTGCATAGGCATGAGCTTTATCTTTTTATTTGATCCTTTCATACCGCGACAATTTTATCATTATTGCTTTATCGACTCAATAGAATGACTTTTTGACATTTTTCATAGTTTTTTCGTTATATAAGTATGAAGTATGTTTTCTTTATTATTCTTTTCTTTTTAATCTTTACGCCTTCTTGTAATAATCAAAATCAAAAAATTGAGGATATATTCCATAAAATAGAGACAGAGGATGCTAAAATCATCTCAGCAGAGATAGTAAATAACAATACATTTAATATCGTACTATCTGAGGTTGTTGAAATCTTAGAGTTCTCAATTAATGGAGAAGAAAACAAAGAGAAAATCTTGGGTAAAGAGTTCTCTTTTCCTCTTGGTAGAACTATAGAGATGGGAGAAAAAATAACTATTGCGCTCACCTATAGAAAAAATGGTGGAAATACAACACGAGCATACTACACTCTATATGGAAAGAACACAAGAAAAGCTAGTCTTCTTATTAATGAAGTCTCTGTTAAGGGAACTAAAACTCTTCCTGATAGAGTTGAGCTCCTTGTAACTAAAAGTGGCAATATTGCAGGCTTTGAGATAACAGATGACTTAGACTCTACGCCCCTAACTCTTCCCTCTTTAGAAGTAGAGCGAGGAGATATTATTGTAATCTATTGGAATAGCAAAACAAATAAAGAAGACTACATAAGAGAAAACGGCAAGCATACATACTTTCTTAGTGGAAACATGGCCAATACACTTATATCTACAACAGGTGCCCTAATTCTATTTGACGAACACGATGGCACTATCGTAGACGGTATACTCTATTCAGATTTCTCATCTTCTGATTATGGTAAAGATAAGTATGAAAAGTGTGAAACTCTCTTAGTAGAAAATAACGAATGGTATGGAGAACCAATCAGTAGTGAATACGTAACAGCCTCCCGAGTCCTAACTAGGCTCAAAGGCGGAGTAGATACAAACACTTCTGAAGACTTCTTCACCTCACAAGCAAGAAAGTCTAGTTTTGGAGAGGAAAATGAGTATTACCCATATGAAGAGTGATTAATAAATAACCATAACTATTCTAAAGCATACATAGCAACAATAATTAATCTAAGTCTCCGTTGTTTTTATATACTTTTAACTCTATCAATAAAACTAATGAAAAAAAGGTTCAAAATCATTTAAGGTAGTTTTAAGAAACTAGTAGTCTGTAAACTCTAAATCTTTAGTTTTATTCTAGTTCAATTATTGGGTATAAGTGCTTTAACTTATTTCTTGCATCTTCAGTTGTAAATTGCCAAATAATTCCCTTCTGTTTAGAGTTCCTCTCTACATACCATGATGTAGCCTCTTCTTGTAATTTATTCATTGAATTGATAAGTCTTGAAAGACATTGCTTGGTAAAGACGCTGAGTTCTATCTCTGCTATATCAAGCCATGATCCATGCATTGGAGTATGATGAAGTTCTAATTTTCCCATATTCTTCTTGCTTCATTTGGTTTGAAAGCTTCATATAAGGAAGATATATTGTGAGTATTCAAATTATCACAGACAAGAACTATTTTATCGACATCCGGATAATCATCATCGACAAGTTTTTTAATCTGTTTAGCCCAGTCTATCTTTTTTCTTGTCTCGTTTACAGTAACACGACGCCAGCCACCTAAAGGCTCATTAAACATGAATGCACAGCATGTATTCTCCCTTATATATTCATGGTCGATTTTCTTGGTGTGGTTGTTTTTACTCATTTTTATAGTAGGTCTTGAATCAGAGAGCAACTGTATTGGCTGTTCATCCATACATATTACAGGTTTCAACGGATCATATGGTCTTGAGTAAACTTCAAGAATATCTTCCATGGCAGCAACAAAGGAGGCATTCTGGTCTGGAGGTATACACCACATCTTTCTTAGGTGAGGCTTAAATTCATTTTTTTTAGTATTCTTCCGATTTGAGTGTGCGAGATTGAGCCAACAATCTCGAGTTGAACACTTCTCTCTGACAAAAGACGAAGCGTCCACCTTGTTCTCCCCTCAGGAGGAGCAGAACATGCAAGAGCTATTATTTTAGCTTCTTTCTCTCCGTCAATCTTAGCTTCTACTGGAGGAGTTTTCCTCTTCTTCCTTTCTATCTTTTTAGTTGCATGTGCGTCTTTACCCCCAGAGAGATACTTGACCTTTATATTATGAACGGTCTGCCTAGTGATGTTTAAAGATGAGGCTATTTCCTCCTCGGTCTTCTTTTCTCCTTCAGAAGAATCAGACAGGAGAATGACATTCGCTCTCCTGATAAGGGCTGCTGAACTTTTACCTTTCTTCACAACATCTAATAGTTCTTTTTTCTCTTCTTTCATATAGTTTAGAAGGAGGTTCAATCCCAAGACTTTTATAGCGTTCTCTGTTTTCTTTATTAAGTTCTTTATTAGCCTTATCTCTTGCTTCAAGAAC
>DHMZ01000058.1:248-13901 GCA_002406055.1 Spirochaetales bacterium UBA4629 | reverse complement strand
TCACTTGTTCCGAAGTGTGATACAAAGCCTCCGCTCTGTGAACAGAGATGCTTTAATTCATCTATAGAGTGACCTTTTTCTAAGAAGCGACAGATGCCAAGAACGGGAATGGAGCCAAGACGAGTTGGAGTGAAAGCACCATCTCCACCGGCTCCTTCTGTGCTATCTATCATTCTGCCGCACTTATGAGCTGCGACAGTAATACCACCATCTATGTGAGCACAAACGAATGAACATTCTTTTTCGTCTTTTCCTAGCTTTTTTGCTTGAAGTTTTACAACAGCTTTTTGATTAAGGACATGAGACTGTGGTCTTCTATATAGGCCCTTTATACCAGTAATGCGTGCTTCGTCAATTAGTTCGTCGGTGTTAGTTGGATTAATAGTGAATGCTGGTATACCATATTTTTTACTAAGTTCATAAGCGCACATAACACCAAGCTTTGCAGGATGATCTGTTTGGGCAACTTCATTATATGTGTCGCGATAGAGAGTTTCATCAACAATAGTAAGACCACTATGTTGAGAGTGGGCGGAGCCACCACGCCCTACTATGTATGAGATATCCTCAATATCAATAGAGTGTTCTTTAAGCATCTTCATAGTTACATTTAATCTAAAAGGAAGCTGGTCATTAACAGTTTTGTATGACATTAAAAGAGGTGCATCATGAAAGACAGACGAGGTAAAAAGACATTCTCTATTGTTAAATACACTAATTTTTGTTGAAGTTGAACCAGGGTTTATTACTAAAATCATCATAGTAGAATTGTTTTATCATAAAGGGCAAAAGATAAAAAGCTAGATACTATCTTTTACTCTTTTTGGATAAAGCATAAGATTAAATAAAGGTTTAATTATGTTAAAAAACATCATTTTTGATATGGGTAATGTTCTCATTCATTGGAGAGCAGACTCTATTATGAATAGTATGGGTATTAAAGATGAAGAGGAAAGAAGGGTATTAAAAAGAAGAGTTTTCTATTCTCTTGAGTGGCCTCTTTTAGATTGGGGAATGATTAAAGAAAAGGAAGCTGAAGAGATTTTCTTCTCTCGTACACCAAAGGAATATCACTCTCATATTCATCATTCTCTTTATTGGTTTGATATGCTTTCTCCCATGGAGAATATGGCTTCTCTTTTAAAAGAACTAAAAGAGAAGGGCTATAAATTATTTGTTTTATCGAATACTTCAACACTAATGAGAGAGCATTTCTCTTTAATTCCAGGCTCTGAATATTTTGATGGCTTAGTTTTTTCTGCAGAAGAGAAGCTTGTTAAGCCAATGCCTGAAATATACTCACTTCTCCTATCTAGGTATTCATTAAAGGCTGAAGAATCACTCTTTGTTGACGATTTACCAATTAATTGTTCAGCTGCCAAAGTTATGGGTATGAAAGGCTTTGTTTTTAATGAAGATGTAGAAGAACTCAGAGAATTTATAAAGAGTCTTGAGTGATTATTTTTTTCTCCATATTTCGTTGTCTAAGCCATGTATCCAATCAGAAGAGAGCATATAGGCAACAAAGATAATTGAGGAAATTGTCCAAGTTATTGGATAAGCCCAATAGATTAAGTCAATGGTGTGTGATATTGAGAGTGCAATTGTAATATATGTAACTCTAAAAATACACCACACAGAGAGCATAATAGTCATAGGCACTGTTGCTTTTCCTGCTCCTCTCATTATCCCTGCAATAGAGTGTGAGAGTGCCAATAGGCAGAAGAATAGTGCCTCTATTCTTGACTGCTTAACGCCAATTGCCACAACAGATGGATCGGAATTAAATAGCGAGATTAAGAATGGTGCAAAGGTGAAAACTATTAAGCCAATTGCTTCAGAGAGCACTAGGCATGTAATAATGCCAAACCTTGCCCCTCTCTTCGCTCTGTCATATTCCTTTGCACCAAGGTTTTGACTTATACATGTAGATAGCGCCATAGAAAACGATGTGATAGGAATAAAGGCAAAGCCCTCAATTTTTGAATAGGATCCACTTCCAGCTACAGCTGTAGATGAGAATGTATTTATATTAGACTGAACAAAGAGATTAGCTATAGCAATAACTGAGTTTTGAATACCAGAAGGAAGGCCATACCTGATTATTTCCTTCAATAGTGGCAAATTAAAGCCTATTTCTCTTATTCTGACCCTATAGATATCTTGACTATGCATTAATCTAAAGAATGAAAGAAAGAAAGAAAGCGCCTGTCCAATTGTTGTGGCAAGGGCCGCGCCTCCAACACCCATGTGAAGTACAGTTATAAAGAAAATATCTAATATAACATTAGTAATACTTGAAATAATAAGGTATTCAAGTGGATGAGTAGAGTCTCCTGCTGCATTCATAATACCCATTGTTATGTTATACATAACTGAAAAGATTATTCCATATGAGAACACTCTGAAGTAAATAACACTTCCTTCCATTATATCTTCTGGAGTTCTTAATAGTCTTAAAATTAGAGGAGTAAGCGTTACACCAAGAACTGTAAGTATTAAGCCCGAAACTAAGCCGAAGGCGATATCTGTATGGATGGCATCCTTTACTTTTTTGTAGTCCCTTGCTCCAATGTATTTTGAAATAACAACGCCAGCGCCTGTGGCAACTCCATTAAAGAAGCCAGTCATCATGAAGATGAGAGAACCAGAAGATGAAACGCTAGCAAGCGCTTCTGCTCCTAAAGTGTTACCGACAATTAATGAGTCGGCAGCATTATATAGCTGTTGAAATAGGTTACCTAAAAAGAGGGGAAGTGCAAAATAAACAATCTCCTTTTTGAGATTGCCTGAAGTAAAATCTATAGCTTTTGTATTGTTTGTGGGCATATTGAGAATAATCGTACTAAAAAAGAAAAAGTTCAACATTACTTTTGTTTTCTTGCTAAACTGAAATGATGAAAAAAGAAACCTATTCAGCATATTGTGAAATTTTAAAGGATGAATTGATACCAGCTTTAGGCTGTACTGAGCCTATTGCAATAGCTTATGCTTCTGCGCTCTCATCTTCTTTATTAGAAGAGGACCCTGAGAGAATAGAAATATTTGTAAGCCCTAATATTATTAAGAATGTAAAAAGCGTAATTGTACCAAATACCAATGGAGAAAAGGGTATAGACACAGCTGTTGCTGCTGGCATTGTTTCTTCAAGATCTGATAAAGCTCTTGAAATACTAAATTATTTAAAAGAAGAAGATATTAAGAAAATAAAAGATTTTAAAAAGAAGACAAAGATAAATATTAAGCAATCACCTAAGCCATATGTCTTTTCTATAATCGTGAATTCTTTTGGTAAAAATCATAATTCTAGTGTTGAAATAGCAGGCTTTCATACTAATGTTATAAAAATCCAAAAAGATGGAGCTGTAATTAAGAATCTAGAATATTCAGAAAAAGGAAATGAAAAGAAAAATCATGATTGCTTGAATATAAAGGATATTGTTGAGTTTGCTTCTATTGTTTCTTTAGAGGACGTTAGAGAGATAATTGAGCGTCAAATTGACTACAATATGAAGATTGCAAATGAAGGCTTAACTGGAAAATGGGGTGCAAGCATTGGAAAAATTCTTCTTTCATCCTGTGGAAAAGATATACACAATAAGGCACGCTCGTATGCTGCTGCCGCGGCAGATGCTAGAATGAATGGGTCTAGGCTTCCTGTCGTTATTAATTCAGGTTCTGGAAACCAAGGAATAACAGTCTCTGTTCCAGTGATTTGTTTTGCTGAAGAAGAAAAAAAGAGTAGAGAAGAGTTAATAAGAGCTCTTGTTGTTTCAAATTTAGTAGCTATACATTTAAAAACAGGAATAGGCTCACTCTCTGCTTATTGTGGTGCAACAAGTGCTGCTTCAGCATCTAGCGCAGGAATAATGTATCTCAATGGAGGAAGAGAAAAAGAGGTATCTCATGTTGTTGTAAATTCTCTAGCTATTGCCTCTGGTATGATATGTGATGGCGCCAAAGCTAGTTGTGCTGCAAAGATAGCTAGTGCAGTAGGGGCTGCTTTAATAGGCTATGAAATGTACAGAAACAATAAAGAGTTTTATGGCGGAGATGGTATTGTTGAAAAGGGTGTTGAAAATACAATAAAAAATGTTGGCAGACTTGCAAGCGTTGGCATGAGGGAGACAGATAAAACTATTATAGAAATAATGACAAAAGATTGTGATATCTGATTTTAATTGAAAGTACTCTTCCATAATTATTAGCTATATCATCTACAGGTGCTTTTGAAGTTATTGAACTATGATTGAAGTAGCTTTGAAGTAGTACTTCAATAAAACTTCAAAGCTTTAATGTATTTGTTATTATGAAAAGAATTATTTTGCTTGTAACGACATATTAAGCAAACTAAGCAAATCGTCTTTTGATAGACTTGATAGAGATATGTTGTCAGTTGAAATAATCTCCGATGCTAGAGCTTTCTTTGTTTCTTGTAGCTCTAATATTCTTTCTTCAATAGTATTTTCTGCTATCATTTTATAGACAGTAACCTGTTTTGTTTGGCCAATTCGATGAGCTCTATCTGTTGCTTGATTCTGTACTGCAACATTCCACCATGGATCATAATGGATGACAATATCTGCACTAGTTAAGTTTAATCCTGTTCCACCTGCTTTGAGAGATATTAAGAATACAGGAGTATTGTCTGAATTAAAGGCATCTACAAGTTCTATCCTTTTTGTTTTATTTGTATCACCTATAATTTTGTAATAGCTAATACCTTCTGCATTTAGGTCATTTTCTAAAAGAGCTAGCATTGAAGTAAATTGTGAAAAAAGAAGAATCTTGTGTCCGCCATCTATAGCTGTTTTTATCAAATCGATTGTAGCAACTCGTTTAGACGATTCTCCTTTATAGTCTTTATATACAAGACTAGGGTCACAACAGAGCTCTCTTATTCTCATTAACTCGGCAAGGATCTCAATCTTTTTTTCGTTATAGTTTTCTTGACCTTTTAGCATTCCCTTTGCCTTAGCTACTTCTGCTGTATATAGCTTTAACTGTTCTCCTGAAAGAGGAGTTACTCTAGTCTCCTCTATTTTATCTGGTAACTCTTTAAGAACATCTGTTTTTACTCGTCTAAGAATAAAAGGTCCAGTAAGGCATTTAAGTGTAGAAAAAGCTTCTTTATCGCCATTCTTTTCAATAGGGTTACTAATCAATCGCTTGAAACTCTCTTGATTAAATAAGAACCCTGGCATTAGATATTCAAATATTGACCACAATTCACTTAATCTGTTTTCAATAGGGGTACCAGTAAGAGCAAAGCGGTGAGTGCTATTAATAGCTCTAACTGTCTTTGCCTGAGAGGTGTTATGATTTTTTATAAATTGAGCTTCATCAATTATTTCGATGTCAAATTTGACTCCCTCATATAGAGAGATATCTCGTTTTAGAAGGTCGTAGCTTGTAATCAAGATATCATAGTTTGAGTGATTATTAATAATTCTTTCTCTTTCTTTTGCTGTACCAACAACAGTTTGAGCACGTAGTTCAGGCGTAAACTTTTGTATTTCAGACTTCCAATTAAAGACAAGAGAGGATGGCGTAACAATTAGTGTTGATAGCTCTTTCTGTTCTTCTTTTAGTGATAAGAGAAATGAGAGTGTTTGAATTGTTTTTCCTAGTCCCATGTCATCTGCAAGAATTCCACCAAAACCATGTTCATATAAAACACGTAGCCATCTAAATCCATCTTTTTGATATTGTCTAAGAGTGTTTCCCAATCTCTTTGGAACTTCAAAATCTGATTCATTAATTGTTTTAAACTCTTTAATGAGGCGTCTATATTTTTGTCCAGCTGAATAGTTTATTCCATTTTGTCCGTTAAGAATTTGGTCTAAGTACAATGCTCTATATAAAGGAATATGCATTTTTCCATTAACAAAATCCTTAATTGAAATTCCTGAAGAGAGAAATAGGTCTTTTAATGAGTCGAGATTTTCTTCTTCTAGAGAAATGAAATCTCCATTCTTTAATCGATAGAATTTTTTCTTATTTTTGTATGAATTTAGTATTTCAACAAGTTCTTCGAGTGAGAGGCCGTATGTATCTAGATTAAAATTAAGTATAGAGTCATCTTTTTCGTCAATGTCAACAAATGAAGAAACAGGGGGCATCTTTTTTACAACAATGCGTTTAAAAGCTTCAGAGACATTGACTACACCTAATTCCATTAAGTTATTTAAGCCAGAATGGACAAAGCTGTATACACTTTCATCATTGTCTCTAACAAACCATTTCCCATTGTCATCAAAAAGCCCTAGAAAGATAAGAGACAGGCTTTCATTTATTTCATCTTCAAAATCTTTGTATTTGGAGTTATAAGCATTTCTGTTATAGTAGTAATTGAGAGGGGTAATTTGTTTCTCCTCCTCGCCAATTTTTAGTTTTGCTATACATGTAATTCTTTTATTTTCGATATCAAGATAGAAAACAGCAACAGGTGGTTCTTGTAGCCTGTTTTCAATACTTTCGTAAACACTGTCTTCAACATGTCCATAACGTCTAAAATCAGGCAATACTCTTTGATAAAAATTATCAATAAGCCCTAGACCTACATCGAAAGAGAAATGGCCATCTATATCAGAAATATCTATAAGAGAAATAGCCGATCCTAGCTTTCTCTTTTCTGCTCTATTTAAATATCCATCCTTAAACCAATATATATAATTTCTAGTTTTAAAGCGTCCTAGGATTATACCACTAACAGTAATAGCAATAAGCTTGCCTTCGTTTTTCTTTTCGTCAATCTTTAATGAAAAGGATGGTTCTGCTTCTCTAAAGCCTAGAAGGGGAACACCATTATAAAGAACAGTTGTTTTGTTCATTATTTTATAGAAGTTATCAATATTATCTTCTATAGAGATTGTATCTTTTAGTTTTTCATAGTTTTGATAACCCATTCTTTGTTGTAGGTATAAAAGCGAAAGCTCAGCTTCATTTATAAGCTCAATTACCTTTTGTGCTCTTTCTGTAAGTTTTGCTGTAGAAAAATCGATATCCTTATTTCCAACAGTGTATGTAACTTCATTTCGAACGCAATCATTAAACTTTTCAATGCTTCTTATTTTGTAACGTTTGCCGTTTTCTGTAACAAGTTTTAGTGAAAGAAGACACTCATTGCCATAATAGCCTGGAATTTCTTCAATGAGAGGCTCAATATCTACAAGCTCTTCATCTGATTTTTTTACTAGCTTATTTAATAGTTGTCTCTCTTTTTTAAAATTTTTAATTAGATCTAATGCTTTTTCATCAGAGAAATCTATTATATCTCTATTTTTTTCTAGGAATCTAATAAGAAGAATGAGAGCTACAGTTTTATGCTCGCATAAATCTATTATACCTAAGTCATTTGGAATTCTCTTATTGCATAATTCTTCAGGGTAGCCGTAGTCATAATCCCAATAATCTTTAATCTTGCAAGAGAATGAGGTTATACCATTAGAACCTAAATCAATACTTACATTATGACTATTGTATTCATCTTCAATATAAACAGAATAGGTAAGATATTTTTTGTGGCCAAGAATCTGAATTGTATATTCTTCTTTTATGTCTTCATCTTCTATAATTGACAAAGCTTTATCGTAGGTAGATTTGAATGGCTTATAGATGTTTAGCGAGTCTTTGAATGATAAATAGTGAGGATTTCCATCATCTTGAAATTCTAGTGTTACATACTTATTTATATCGTTCTCTGTATATATTTCGCTCTTCTTAAGAGAAAAAAGAAGTGCCGCAACGTGCCTACATTTTCCATTATTTGCTTTTGCTTCTTTACAAGCACAATTGGGGAAAACTAATTTGTCATTTCTAATAAAAAAAGATACAAAATACTTGGTTCCGTCATCACTTACATCTGCAAAATGAAAGTCATTTCTTTCTCTTATGTCTTTTACTGCTTTATTTCTTACTAATATACGTGCTTTTTCTAAGATATTTGGTGAAAATAAACCTTGCCAATCTAACATACGTTGTTAATAGTATCATTTATTGAAAAACAAATTCTATATGATACTGTTTTTTTTGCATGTTGCCTTTTAATTATTTTGAGGGTTAAAACTAAGTTAAAGATAAGTGCGAAAAGTTGAGAATCTAGTTCAGTTATGGTATCTTTCTGTATAACTAGTTTAGTTGGGGGATATATTTATGTATACGACATTTGATTTATATGAAGAGGGTCATTCTCTTGCATCGAGCCTTATTCATTCTTTTACGTACCCTTGGGAGGTGCTCTCTTCAATTAAGAGTTTTATTCTCTCTTTAGGACTTACTCTTGGAGATGATTATATTAAAAGAGGGGAAGATGTTTGGATTCATAAAACAGCTAAGGTTGCACCTACTGCTTTTATTGGAGGTCCGTGTATTATTGGAAAAGATACAGAGGTAAGACATTGTGCTTTTATTCGTTCTAGCGCACTAGTTGGAGAAGGATGTGTAATTGGTAACTCTGTAGAGCTTAAAAATGTTATTATCTCTGACTCTGTTCAGGTTCCACACTACAATTATGTAGGTGACTCAATTCTTGGCTATAAATCACATATGGGAGCTGGAAGCTTAACAAGTAATGTTAAGTCAGATAAAACTCTGGTTGTTATCTATGATAGATATAGTGGCGAAAAGATTGAAACAAAGACAAAGAAAGTTGGTGCTTTCTTAGGCGATTGGGTAGAGGTTGGTTGTAATTCAGTATTGTGCCCTGGAAGTGTTATCGGTCCACACTCTAATATTTATCCTCTTAGCCGTGTTAGAGGTGTTGTTCCTTCTTATTCAATCTTTAAAAATGAAGGATGTATCGTAAAAAAGGAGGAGAGAAATGCCTAAGTATTTTGGAACAGATGGTTTTAGAGGTGAATCTAATGTAAGTTTGACTATCAATCATGCCTACAAGATTGGACGTTTTTTAGGTTGGTACTACTCTAAGGATAGAGGTCCTCATTGCTCAAAAATTCTTGTTGGAAAGGATACTAGATTAAGCTGTTATATGTTAGAGTACGCACTTCTTGCTGGAATTGCAGCAAGCGGATGCGATGCATATAACATGCATGTAACAACAACACCAAGTGTTTCTTACATAACGAGAACACAGTTCTTTGATTGTGGAATAATGATTAGTGCATCGCATAATCCTTATTACGAAAATGGAATAAAGCTATTCTCTTCTCTAGGCGAAAAGATGAATGATAGCTTTTTAGATATGGTCGAAGAGTACATGGAACGTGATACTCTTAAAGATGATATTCCTCTTGCAACGAGAGACCGTATTGGAAAAGTTATTGACTACATGGATGCTAGAATCATGTATTCAGGGTTCTTAACAACCTGTGTGAATACTCCACTATCTTCTCTACACATCTTACTTGATACAGCAAATGGTGCATCTTATAACTTAGCTCCAACAGTTTTTAAACGTCTTGGTGCTAATGTAGATGTTATTAACAATACACCAGATGGAACAAATATCAACAAGAATGCTGGATCCACACATATAGAAGGCTTACAAAAGATAATGAGAGAAGGTAAGTACGATGTTGCTTTTGCCTTCGATGGTGATAGTGATAGATGTATAGCTGTCGATAAAACAGGCGCTGTCATCAATGGCGATAGAATTATGTATATCTATGCTTCTTACTTAAAAGATCAAGGTGAATTAGATACTAATACTGTTGTTACAACTGTAATGTCAAATATGGGGCTATATAAAGCACTCGAGAGAAAGGGTATTGATTATGTCCAGACAAAGGTCGGAGATAGATTTGTTCATGAATATATGATTGAGCATAATAATATCATAGGAGGAGAACAGTCTGGCCATATAATCATGAGTAAGTATCTTAATACTGGAGATGGAATCCTTACATCTCTTGTCCTCTCTGAAATAATGGTTAAGACAGGAAAGACACTCCTTGAACTTTCTCAAGATATGAGAGATTATCCTCAATACTTAGTAAATGTTGTCATATCAGATAAGGATGCTGTAATGAGTGATGATGATATTAAGAGAAAGATTGATGAAGTAAAACTTTCTTTAGGAGACAAAGGTCGTGTCTTAGTTCGCCCTAGCGGAACTGAGCCTGTAATTAGAGTTATGAGCGAAGCCGAGAAGCAAAAGGACGCAGAGAATGCTGTAGAAAGAATTGTTCAAGAGCTTAGAGACAAAGGATACTTTAAAGGAGTAAGAAAATGAATATTCTAGTAACAGGTGGTGTTGGATATATTGGTTCACATACTGTAATAGAGCTTTTAAATGCGGGGCACAGTGTTGTCGTACTTGATAATCTTTCAAACTCAAATATCAAGGCGCTAAAAAGAGTAGAAGAGATTACTAATTCTTCAATTCCATTTTATCAAACAGATATTAGAGATAGAGAAGGTTTAGAGAAGGTCTTTAGCGAAAACCAAATTGATGCTTGTATTCATTTTGCAGGGTTAAAAGCAGTAGGAGAATCTGTTCTTAAGCCATGGGAATACTATGAAAACAACATCTACGGAACACTAGTTCTTGTTGACGTAATGAGAAAGCATAATGTTAAGAACCTAATATTCTCATCTTCTGCTACTGTATATGGAGATCCAAAAGAGATTCCTATCACAGAAAACTGTCCAAAAGGTCAATGTACAAATCCATATGGCCAGACTAAGAGCATGCTCGAAGATATTCTAATTAGCTTACATACTGCGGACGTTAAGAATAATGTAGAAAATAAATGGAATATAGTTCTCTTAAGATACTTCAATCCAATTGGTGCACACTCTAGTGGATTAATTGGAGAGAATCCAAATGGTATTCCAAATAACCTTATGCCTTATATTACTCAGGTTGCTGTTGGTAAACTTGATCATTTGAATGTATTTGGTAATGATTACCCAACTCATGATGGAACTGGCGTAAGAGACTATATTCATGTTGTAGACCTTGCTAAAGGCCATGTAAAGGCTCTTAAAGCAATTGAGAACAATAGCGGTGTATCAATCTATAACCTTGGAACAGGTGTTGGTTATTCTGTCCTAGATGTTGTTAAAGCTTTTGAAGAGGCTAGTGGTGTAAAGATTCCATATGTTATAAAGCCACGCAGACTCGGCGATATCGCAACTTGTTATTCTTCTCCTAAGAAAGCAGAGAAAGAACTTGGATGGAAGGCCGAAAAGAACTTACATGATATGTGTGCTTCTTCTTGGAAGTGGCAGAAAAACAATCCTAACGGATTTGATGATTGAGTAACTATGGAGATATGTGGCCCTGTCGAAACAGGGTCATTTATTTTTCTTTCTTTTAATTCTATTTGCTATAAATAGCAAGTGAAATTCGAAGCGCTTAGGCTTATATTCAATAGCCATATCTATTCTTATTTTTCAGTACAAAGAAAATAGAAACGATTAAAGCCAATACTTCAGCAAGTACGTTTGCATACCATATTCCTTCTGCACCTAAAATAAGTGGCAATATGATTACACAGAGGGCTTGGAAAACAAATAATCTCAACACAGATAAAACTCCAGATACAATCCCGTTGTTTAGAGCTGTAAAGAGAGAAGAAGAGAATCCTGAAAATCCGCAGAAAAGAAAAGAAAGTGCAAAAATGTTAAAAGCTGAATAGGTAAACTGCGTTAAAGCTTTATCGTATCCAACAAATAGACGAGCCAGTGGCATTGCTAAAATGCAAGCGAGGCCATACATAAATAGAGCTGAAACAGTCATTACTACAAAGCTTGTTCTAACAAGGCTCTTTAATTCAACTTTATTCTTTGCCCCATAGTTGTAACTAATAACAGGAGCAACACCTACAGAGTAACCGATAAAGATAGAGAAGAAGATTATGTTTACATACATTATTACGCCATAGGCAGCAATGCCATCTTCTCCTAAATATTTTAATAGTTGAAGATTATATAAAGCACCAACAAGGGATGATGATATATTGCCTAAGAATTCAGAGCATCCGTTGCTTATTGTCTTAAATAAGCTTGATTTATCCAAAGAGAAACGGAATGAGATATGAATAAGAGCATCATTGTTTTTCTTACAAAAATAGATAAAAGGAACAAGGCCACCAGCTATTTGACTCATTGATGTCGCAATAGCACCTCCAACGATTCCCCACTTAAGGATGGCGATAAAGAGCCAATCGAAGAAAACATTTGTAAGTCCTGAAAGTATTGTTATATATAAACCAAGCTTTGGTTTACCTGCAGTAACCATCAAGCATTGAAATTCATACTGAAGGATATAGAAGACTAGGGTAGAGAGCAAAATTCTTCCATAGATTATTGTCTCTTCCAAAAGTTTTTCTTTTGCTCCCATTAGTGATGCAATTTGTGGCATAAAAATAAAGCCTAAGACTTGTAGTATTAAGCCAAGCACAATTGAAACAATGACAATCATTGAGAAGATGTTATTAGCCTCTTTTTCCTTCTGTTCTCCCAACCTTTTAGAAATCAGTGCACTTCCTCCAGTACCAAACATAAAGCCAATACAACCCATAATCATAACAACTGGGTATGCAAAATTTACGGCAGCAAGACTTGTCTTTCCTGCGTAGTTCGATACGAAGTATCCATCTGCAATGATATATATGGAGGTAAAAAGCATCATCAAGATGGATGGAAATGTAAATATTAAAAGTTTCTTTAGTGTGAAGTGATCAGATATTTCAATTTTCATTTTCTTCGTCCATATATTGCGCTAGGTGATTCTTTAGCTGGTTTAGATATTTTTCATTCATTGATAAAAGGAGAGAAAAATCCTTTTCATCAAAAGATGTGATGATGTCGTTTTCCCATTCTATTAAATGATCAACTGTACATTTAGCCTTTTCTTTCCCTTTTTCTGTTAAAAGAACACTCTTTTCTTTGCCATTTATTGATTCTAATTTAATCAAGCCTTCGTCTTCGAGTTTCCTTAATGCAGAATTAACTGTTTGCTTTTGTAGTCCCGAATAACGACAAATAAAAGAAAGTGGGGCTTTCCCATTTTCGTATGAAAGTATGTATAGAATATTCATAGCACTATCTGACAATCCAAATTTTAGTGCTATAGCGTGATAGAGATTATCTATCTCCCAGTTAACGATATTAAAGCGAGTAAATGATTTAGATTTATTAGACATAGTACGATTTCATACTAAAAATAGTACTAAATCGTACTTTTGTCAATATATGTATTCCTTTATCTTTCTTTTCATAAAAATGAATAAATATGATAGTATTTTTTTGAATTATTATAAAAATTGTTTTCAAGTAGTTAGTGCATAAATTTGATAGTTAATTTCAATTTAATAATATATAATCGTTTTTAAAGGAGAAAAGCGTGAAACTTATTGTTTTTAAAAATAGCGTTGATTTAAGTCGGAATGCTGCAGAGATAATTAGAGATGTTGTTTTAAAAAAGCCTAATTGTGTTTTAGGTTTGGCTACAGGAAGTACTCCATGTGGTACATATAAAGAACTATGCAAAATGAACAAAGAAGGTTCTGTTAGTTTTAAAGACTGTACCACAGTTAATTTGGATGAATACTATCCAATTAAACCGACCAATGATCAGTCTTACAGATACTTTATGAATAACAATCTATTTAATCATATTGATATTGATAAAAAGAATACATTTGTACTAAATGGAGAGGCTGAAGATCCAGATAGAGAGTGTGA
>DHMZ01000058.1:0-167 GCA_002406055.1 Spirochaetales bacterium UBA4629 | reverse complement strand
GGAGGAATTGATCTTCAAGTACTTGGTATAGGGCGTAATGGTCATATTGGTTTTAATGAACCAGGGCCTTTCTTATATCCAAAGACACATAAAACCTCATTAACAGAGAGCACTATAGAGGCTAACAGTCGTTTCTTTAATTCCATTGAAGATGTCCCTCGCTACTC
>DHMZ01000092.1:6066-14160 GCA_002406055.1 Spirochaetales bacterium UBA4629 | reverse complement strand
TACAATCTGCATTATCATATCGTTTTCTGTCCAAAGTACAGGAGACCTGTGCTAGACAGATTGGAATCCGAGTTACGGGAACTCTTCGAAGAAAAAGCGAAAGAGCTCAACGTTAAGTTAGAGGCAATGGAGATTATGCCAGATTACGTTCACCTCTTCGTCTCAGCATCCCCGGCTATCACTCCACAACTAATTGTTAACCAAATGAAGGGGTACACGTCTCATGTGCTTCGGAAGCGTTATGATTGGCTAAGAAGTCGTTTGCCTACATTGTGGACGCGCTCTTATTATATAGGGAGCGCAGGAGAGGTATCGCAAAAGACCATTATGAAATACATCGAAAACCAGAAAAACGTATAAACATGCTTTCATCCCCCGCCTGAAGACGGGAGTATTCCCGCATGGATTTTATAAAGCTATGACAATAGAACGTATCAGCAAAGAAAAAGCAGGAAGTTTTGGTTTTAAGATTCCTTCCCTTATCTCTCTTCTGCCATTAAAGGGGGAAGATGCAGAATACTACCTTATAAGCGAAGATGGACTTTTTAGTGTTACATTTACAGTTGCAATTGTAGAAGAAGGCGTTGTTACATACATTAGTGACCAGAAACTCAGAAAAACAGTTGATGACTACCTAAAGCGTCAAAATGACACTTTGTAAAGGTGCCTAAGAAGATTTGTGTCTTTTTGTTCCATTTGTTAGCTACTTTAGTCTTTGTGTGTCAAAAAGAAACAATAGCATAAAGCTTTAATCTTTCTGTTTTTGTGTAATTTGATGTATTATAAATAATTATTAAAATTGGCATGAATGTTTCATTTATATAAATGTAGTCGAAAAAGCTACAAGGAGAAGAAAAAATGAAATATTATCCAGATAGAACAAATACATCAATGTATGGTTTAGATTCACTTTTTAATGATCTTTTTGGAGACAGTTCATATAGCTACAAAACGAGAGTTCCAAAGGTAGATGTATATGAAACCCCAGCTAGTTATGTATTAAGAGTTGTTGTTGCCGGCTACAAGGAAGAGAATATCTCTGTTTCTGTTGAGTCTCATGTTTTGACTGTTTCTTACAACAAAGAGTTGAAGAGAGCAAACGAAGAGGAGAAGAAAGAGGAAAAGAAGGAAGAGAGAAAATATCTTGTAAGAGAGATTTCAACTCCTGAGTTTTCACGTTCTTTCACACTTCCAGATGACATTGATGAAGGTACTATTAGTGCTGAAAACAAAAATGGTATTTTAACAATCACACTTCCAAAGGTTGAAAAGACTGAAAGAGGTAAGATTGAAGTAAAAATAAATTAAAAAAATAGGAATGAAGAATTCTTATCATAACACCTCCTCCCTCATAGTCTGCTATGGGGGATTTTTAGTTGTGTATGATTTCGTCTAGAGGTGTATCTAATTCGTTGTGAGGAACAGCGCTAAAATATGAAACACTAAAGGCAACTCCAATGGAGTGCAGCCGATTTTTGTTTTCTTTTAAGTATCTGTCGTAGAAGCCACCACCTCTACCTAGTCTGTTATTTTCTCCGTCAAAAGCAAGTAGTGGAACGAGTATGATTGCCTTTTTGTATGGAACTTCGATTTTTTCCTTTACTCCCATAAAACCTAGTGGCGATTTTTCTAATTCACCTCTACCGAATTTCATCTCCCCATTTTCAATAAATGGAAGAAGAATGCGCTTATCTAAAAGTATTGGAGTTATATCTGGTTCAGTTTTTAGTGGATAAAATGCGAGAATTACCTTTGCATCTTTATAACACTGTAGGCTCTGTATTCTCTCTACTATTTCTTTAGATGCTTCTTCTTTGTTTTTGTATTCTTTTATTCTTGCTAGTGCTTCCTTTCTTAAAAGAGTTTTTTCCATACTAAAACACCTATAAAAATCAGAGAGAACATTAAAAGAAAGAGGTAATCAATTTTTTTTAAAGAATATGTAGTTCTTTTTCCTCTTGAAGTAAAAGATCTTGAATATAGTGCATCCTGGAAGGAAATAGTCTTATAGAGGAGAAGAGAAACCAATGAGACTGTATATTCTGTTAGGTTTTTAATAGGGTGAGAGAAGAAGCTTCCATTTCTAGATCTTCTTGAATCTAACATTTCTTTTGAAGCTTCAAACACAAGAGGAAAAATTGAAAGACTAAGCATAATGGCAGACGCCATTTTCCATCCCTTTTCCTTAAATGGAAGAGACAGAATAAAACCTAGTCTAGATGAAAGAGTTATTAAATCTGCTTTTAAGACAAAGAGTGCAGAGATCGTAATTAAAGAAAGAAATTTTGAAACCTCTGCAATTGTTGGTAATAGTTCTTTTTTTTCGATTAGGCCAAAAATTAAAATTAGGAGTGCTGTAAAAAGCATTACCTTCATTTTTAATAGAAGCTTTATTGTGTTGATTTTAAAAAAGTATGGGATAGTTAAAGTAAGAAAAAAGAGCACTATTAACTCTATTTGCGATAAAAAAGAAACGATAGTTGATAGAAGCAAAACTCCTAATAATACAATAAGTGGGTCGATCTCTATTTTAGCCATGAGAAGTCCTCAAATGAGAGAGGTGGAAGATATATCATATTATCTCTTAAAGATTCAACCATTTCTCGACTGGAGCCCTTACTGATTATTTCACCATTATTAATGATTATCGTGTAGTCTGTAAGCGCTAGGAATTTTTCAGCCTCATGGGAAACCACTAATATCGTATAACCCTCTTGCTTTAGCTTTAGGATAGTTTGTAATACTATCAATACCGAAGGATAATCCAAATTAGCAAGAGGCTCATCTAAAAGAATTATTTTGCTTTCCATGGCTATTACACCTGCTATTGCGAGCCTTCTTTTTTCTCCTCCTGAAAGGATTCTAGGATTCTTATTTCTATCTTTTTGAAGAGAAAAGAGAGAGAGCATCTCTTCTGTTTTTTCTTTTATTTCTTTTTCTGGCTTATTTTGATTTTCTAAGCCGAAAGCGATGTCCTTTTCGCAAGTCTGTCCTACAATTTGAAGCGATGTCTCCTGGAAGACTAAACCAAAAAACTTCATCCTCTCTTTTTCTTTTTTTAGCTCTTTTCCATCAACTATTATCTTACCACTATCAATTTTTTCTAGGCCCTTAAGACATTTTAAAAGAAGTGATTTGCCACTGCCATTTTTCCCTGCTATCAGTATGATAGTAGCTTTTTCTGCAGAAAAGCTAATATCTTTTAGAAGATGAATGTTATCTATTGATTTATTAAGGTTTTCGACAGTTAGGTAAGCCATAGCACGATTCTATTCAAAAAGAATGGTTGGAACAACACTGTAGAGTCTTTTTATCGTTAATAGATTAAGTGGCTATGGAAATATATAATGTTTTTGATAATCTAAAGAAAAGAGAAGAATGATGAAAAGAGAAAGATTTGTTGAAGAGTATGAAGACTTCGAGCCAGAGATGCGTATTTGGCCATTTGCTTTGCTTTCGTTTTTATTGCCACTAATTCCATTTTGTTTGAAGATTGTTCTTCAAAATGGTCTTAATGCTTTTAATATAGCTATATATTGTGTCTCAGTTTTACCTCTTTTATTTGCTGCTATTTGTCTTAAGGATGGAGAAAAAGCATGGCTTTTGCTCTTGTCTTCTGCACTTTATTTGATTGTTATGCTACTAGTATGGATAAACGCTAGGCTCAAAGGAGAGGTATCTTCTGTTCCATTTTATTTGGATGTAGCTCCTGCATTCCTTTCCCTTCTTTCCTTTGCTTTTTTTAATAAGAGAAGAAGAATGGCTTGGCTAGGGTGGACACTATTATCACTTCTTTTTTCTTCTCTTTTTGTTTTTCTTGCATATAAAGAAAAGAACTCGTTTTCCCTTTATTTATTGTATCCATCGCTTCTTGTTGTTTTATCGTTATCAATATTCTTTGTAACAAGGCGTACTGATTCTTCTCCTTGGTTTATTACTCTTATACTTTTTCTTTTAGTTTTAGCTTCATTTACTTTATATCCAGGGTTTGTTGGCGCTATTGAGAGTAAAGAATCTATTATTTCATACATTTTGAAGGTCTTTCTTTTTTCTTCTACTTTATGGTATACGCTATCTTTCTTGTTTGTCTTTTCTGCTTTAGCTGGAAAGAGTAGCTATAAGAAGAGCATTATCGATGAGGATGTTGAAGAACACACTATTTCTTCTAATAGTGAAAACGACAATCAATACGAAGAAAGAGAAGATAGATATACTGCACCTCCAGAGTATTCTCGTTTTGATAGAAAAGATGAAAAACAAGAGGAAAAGAAAGTAAAAGACGAACCTGAAACAAATATACCTCCTAATAGCAAAAAACAAGCAGATACACCCCCTAAAGAAGATAAATGGTATGAGTTTATAAAGGGTGGTGTGAACGAGGAGACTCAAAGAGAAGAAAGAAGGGATAGCTATTACTATTCTCGTGAAAATGAAAGAAGAGATAATAGGGATAGAGATAGGGACGATTATTATTATCGTGATAGAGATTACGATAGACGAAACGATGACTATAGACCACGTAGCAATCGCTATCGTTATGATGATAGGGATAGAGACATGGACTATTATCCACCACGAAGAAGGGACGATGATAGAAACTATTATCCTAGCCGTTATAATGATAGATCCTACTACGATGATAGAGATAATAGACGTTATAGTGATGACAGAGATAGACCATACTATGATGACGATTATGATGATAGAGATAGAAGACGTTAAAAAAATGGAAATAGTGGTTGACAATAACTGTTAAAATCTTTAAAGTGTCTGTTGTTGATTGCCGTTTTAGCTCAGTTGGTAGAGCAAAGGACTGAAAATCCTTGTGTCCCTGGTTCAATTCCTGGAGACGGCACTTCTAAGGAATACATAATTCTTTGTTTTGGAAGGACTTGCGAAATCGTAGGTCCTTTTTTATTATTATTGTGCTAAAGCAACACTCTTAAGACTCAAAACGATTTTAATTAATGCTAAAAAAGTATATTGAATAGGAATACTTTTGTGCTTAAAATACTTCAAAAATGAACTATTCAAAAAGTAAACTATTGGAGTTTTTATGATACCTGTTATTGATTTTATAAAGAAACTTTCTCTCTCATATAGCTTAGCATGTAAATCTTTATGCAAAGAGATAGGGCTTCCACAAACAGCATTTGATATTTTGATGTTTTTGGCTAACAACCCTCAATACAAAAAAGCAAGTGATATAGTTGAAGTAAGGCACATCAAAGCAAATCTTGTATCAATTAATGTAGATAAACTGGTTAAAGATGGATACTTGAAGAGAGTTCCAATTGAGAGTGATAGAAGGCAAATAGAACTTGTTTGTTTAGAAAAGTCTGATGTAGTTATAGAGAAAGGAAGGGAAGTTCAAAAGAACTTTTTTAATACTTTGTTTTCTAATGTAAGTGATGAGCAAAAAAAAGAATTTACTGCTGTAATGACAATTTTGAATAATAATTTGAATTTATTTTTAAAAGAAAGGATATAGTATGGAGACCTTATTAATAATACTAGTAACATTTTTTGCAGGAATGGGAGCAGGGCTTGGTACAGGTTTTGCTGGAATGAGTGCCGCTGCTGTAATATCACCAATGCTTATTACTTTCTTGGGTGTTGATCCATATGTGGCAGTTGGAATTGCACTTTCTTCAGATGTTTTAGCTAGTGCAATATCTGCATACACCTATTACAAGAACGATAATCTTGATATTAAAAATGGATTAATAATGATGGTTGCTGTACTTGCTTTTACCGTTGTCGGTAGTTACATAGCAAGCTTGCTTCCTTCCTCTACTATGGGAGGATTTTCTGTCTTTATGACATTCCTTCTTGGTATAAAGTTTATCGTTAGACCTGTTATGACAACAAAAGAAAGCATGGGTAACGTTTCAAAAAAGAAGCGAATAATCCAATCAGTTATATGTGGAGCTTTAATTGGCTTTATCTGTGGTTTTATTGGTGCGGGTGGAGGAATGATGATGCTTTTAATCCTAACAACAGTTATGGGGTATGAATTAAAAACTGCTGTTGGAACAAGTGTATTCATTATGACATTCACAGCTCTAACTGGAGCCATTTCTCATTTTGCTATTGGTGGAACTCCAGATTTACTTATATGGGTATTATGCGTTGTTTTTACACTTATTTGGGCTCGCATTGCTGCATTATTTGCAAATAAAGCAGAACCAAAAACTCTTAATAGGGCTACAGGTATTGTACTTGTGGTAATTGGTGCTGCAATTATGGCTTTTAATCTAATAGCAAAATAAAAGAATTTTTGTTTTTGTTTAAAAAGGCTATTGTCTTTTTCATGACAGTAGCCTGTTTTATTTAACGTTCTCTTAGATTATGATTTATTTCTTAAAAGGTCTTTATAAGGTAACAAATGAGTGTGATCATTTATGCTTTCTAAATAGTAGAGCTTCTTTTTTTCATCATAGAGAAGATAGCTTATACTTGTATTTTCAAGATACTTTGAAAGAGCTAAGCGTGATGAAAATGGAAGGCTAAGAAGGCCACATATAAGAGAGCGAATTAATCCTCCGTGACAAACGATTAGAATACTTTCATATGGACTTTCTTCAATTTCTTTAAATACAATCTTTGCTCTGTTATAAGCCATTTCTCCATTTTCGCCATTAGGAAATGCCAAGTCTTCTTTTCTGCTATTTAATCTATCAAAGAAATCTTTGTTCTCGTTATCAGCTGATGAGATTAGCCTTTCAGTAAGTAGGCCGTAATCTATCTCACAGAGTTCTTTTCTTCTTTCTATATCCATGTGCCAGTTTTCATTAAGAATATCAGAAGTTTCAATTGCTCTTTTTAGAGTGCTGGAGTAAATCTTATCGAAGTGGATACCTTTTAACCTGTCTCGTAAGAGTTCTGCTTGCTTTCTGCCTATAGAAGATAGAGAGGCATCTTCGTTAAATAATTCGGTGTCTTGCCTGCCATGTCTAACTAAATAGATTTTCTTCATACTAGTTCCTTATAGCGCTTTACTGTTTCTTTTATTAGTCTTTCAAACTTTATATTTTTTTCAACTTCAATATGCTTAATCTTAATACTTTGACTAGAAACAACATTTTGACCAACTAGGGCCGCACCGAGTGCGCTAATTTCTTCGGTGTTAAGGAGTAAAACAGGTTGTGTAATAGCAGATGATAGATAGGAGAGAAAAGTTTTATTTTTAGTAATTCCTCCACCTACAACAAAGATGCCATCTTTATTTAAATTATATTGATTCTCTAAATCACATCGCATTATTTCGGAGAGTACAGATAGATAAAGATAGGCTGATTCAATAATTTCTTCTCTTTTGCAACCTCGTTTAATCTTGTAAATATTGAGCCAATCTGTGTCGTTAGATGCCTGAATAAAATCACCATTACTTGAAAATAAGCATGCCGGTTCTGTTGATGCAAGATTTGATATATCTTCATTCATCTTGGCATAATCGTCGTTGTAAGAAGTAATTGTTCTAATGCTTTCTAGCATAGAGCCAAAGGAACGGAATGAGCGAGTTGCAGTATATTTTTTAGGGAAAAACGAAGGTTGCAGATATCCTTTTGCACTTGGAACAAAATTTTCTATTTTGTTCTCATTTACAAGAGTTGCCAAAACTTCAGATGTCCCCATAGAAGAGTAGTAAAGGCTTTTGTTCTCTTCTTGAAGACTTTTTTCTATTCCGTAGAAGCCTACTATATGATCATGACCTCCAATTCCATAGTAAATGTTGTCACATTTGCCACCCTCATGTCCCATAGGTAAAATTAGTGAAGGTAGAACAATTGAAAAATAATCTAGTAGAGGCTCTATCCACTTTTTTGTTCTTATATCAAAAACACCTGAGCGTGAAGCTTGTGAATAATCCCAGAAAGGAAGACCTGTTTTTCTATAAACAAAATATGATGATAGGGGGAGAAAGAGATCGGCGTCTTTTACACCTATAATTTCTCTTTTCATCCAAAGAATTTTATGTATTGAAAATAAGGGCTTTGTTAGTGTACCTATTGCTTGACTCGGAGCTAAAGATTCTATTATCTCTCTTTCTTCTTTTGTGCTTGTAATCTCTTTTTCATCCCATAATGGAGG
>DHMZ01000092.1:0-5981 GCA_002406055.1 Spirochaetales bacterium UBA4629 | reverse complement strand
AATCCAACACTTTTTACATTATAGAATGAAGATAATGACTCTAGAGTATTATCAACAAAAGATTCAATTTTCTTTAAATCAAAGAAGAGGTGAGATTTATATTGTATTTTTGGAGTACTCTCTTTTATTACTTTCTCAATTGTACCATTTTCAGCTAATAATAAGCATTTTAAGTTTGTTGTACCGATATCATAACCAACATAGTACTCCATCTTTTCCTCACTTTAAGCCGTGTGAAAGATGCGTTGCTTTCTTTTGCGCACATTTCATGCCAAATGCAACTGCATCCTTAAGTGTCTTTCCTTCAAGAATAGAATATGTTAACGCACCTGTAAGAGTATCACCACAGCCTATAGTATTAAATACTTTTATTGGTTTATTTTGTACAGGGAAGAAGTTATTACCATCATAAACCCAAGTATCGTATTTACCTCTAGTTATGACGCTCTTAGTTCCATATTTAGAGTAAATATCTCTTGTTATTTCTTCAACCTTCTTTTTCATTTCATCATTTGTATTATTTTCTAGAATGTTGTTTCCTAGTCCAAATGTGAAACAGAACTCACATAAGTTAGGTTTAATGATAGAAGGTCTTGCTTTTAGTGAAGCTTTTAAATCTTCACCTTTTATATCTAAGACTGTTAAGATTCCTTTTTCGTTACATTTCTCGATGATTGAAGGAAATAGAGTAGAGGAAAAGCCTTCTGCTTTTGTACCAGATATTACAACTGCAGAATGATTGTCAATTTCTTGAAGAAAGAGCTTATATAACCTATCTGAAGCACCTTCATCAACTTTTTGAGCTTCTTCGACTAACTCAGTTGATGTGTTTTTTTCTTCATTAATTATTGTTACACAAGTTCTAATTTCTGAGTCAACTAATATATGTTTTACATTAATTGACTCAGCTTTACATAGTGATAAAAACTCTTCAACCCTAGGCCCACCAAGCTGCGTTATGTTAACGCTTTGGTAGCCAAGATCTCTTAAAACTCTCGAGACGTTAATAGCTTTTCCTGAACAAACTTGTCTATGAATACTACTTCTATTTACTTCATTTTCTTTAAATGAAGAAAAAACAATCTGTTTTTGGAATGTTGGGCTAAGGCCTATGGTTAAGACAGAGTTCATCTAATTTTCCTCACTTACGCTCTATTTTCACTTCCCATTACGTCAATGATTTCACTGCAAATAGAAGAAACCTTGGCGATAACGAGTTTGCTTACAGCTCTAGGATCGCTCTTTGATGCTGGGTCATTGTAACCAGCAACAGATGTGTCAAATACACCATGAACCTTAAGCTCTGTGCCAACGTTAATCTTTCTAATTCCAAGCTTGATGGCTTTTCGGAAATCATCATAAGGGACACCTGTACCACCATGTAGTACTAATGGTGTAGAAGGAAGAAGAGAGTGAATCTTTCCAATACGATCAAAGTCAAGTTTAGGTTCTGCTTTATAGAAGCCATGAACAGTACCTACAGCAACTGCAAGAGCATCAATGCCAGTAGCATTAACAAATTCAAAGGCCTTCTCTGGTTGTGTAAACATTACAGACATATCATCAACAACGATATCGTCTTCCTTGCCACCAACATGTCCGAGTTCGGCTTCTACGCTTACTCCATACTTGCTAGCATATTCAACGACTTCTCTTGTATCTGCCATATTAGCTTCAAAATCCTTCTTTGATGAATCAATCATTACAGATGTGAAACCGTTATCTACACATCTCTTTAATAAGTCAATATCTGTGCAATGGTCTAAGTGTAAAATCATGTTAATACCAAAGTCTGCGGCAATTCCTTCAGCCATCTTTACAACAGCCTTTTCGCCCATAACTTTGATTCCACTTGTTGTTGCCATTGCAATAACAGGACTCTTTTTTTCAGCTGCAGCTTTTGCAATACCAACAAGGTTGTCAAATGAGAAGAAGTTAAATGCAGGAACAGCATAGCCACCCTTCATAGCTTTCATCATTTCATACTTCATTGTTACTAAACTCATATATTCCTCCTAAGAGCTTTTACTCTTTTTAAAACAATTTCTTTATTTATCTCTATATCGCTAGAAGTGAGAATAACAGTAGACTCTTCATCCCACTTTGGCTTTTCAGGGGAGAGAGTTTCTATAAATCTCCCTTCATTATTTAAAAAATCTTCATCTCTAATGCTTTTTCTCTCACTTATCATCTTTTTGTGTTGCTCAAAACTTGGAGCCATATAGAAGAGAAGAAGAGAAAAATCATTTTTTACCATGGATTTTAGTTTGTTAGGAAAACTGCTATCCTGCAGTTCTTTTGTCAGTGGAGCAGATATTATTACAGATATACCTAACTCCAAATTCTCTATGGCTGTATTAAGAAGGGTGGAGTAGCAAGGTTCTCTCCATTCTCTATAGAAGCCATATCTATCTGCATCCTTAAATCCAATTTTACTTTCAATTGAAGTAAGGAAGCTTTGATTAAGGGTATCATAATCCAAATAAGCAATCTTTTCTTCTTTTGCTATTATTCTTGAGAGTGTACTTTTGCCTGTGCCTGCTTTTCCTGCAAAGATAATTAAAATCGCCATTATTCAATCTCCATTATCTTTGCTTTTTCTAAGTATTTGGAAAAGAGAGAAAGCGTTGTAGCTCCTGTTCCTTCCATTTCTAAAGAACCAGAAGCCGCTGCTGTTCCATAGCTAAGCATCTTCTTTAAGCCTTTATCCTGTAGATAAGCTTTAATAATTCCAGCAACCATATTGTCGCCAGCACCTTGAGCACTCTTGGCATTTTCGACAATTGCAGGCGCAAAGAAGACGTTGTCTTTATCGATAATAAGAGCTCCATCTTTTCCTAAAGAGACAACAATGACTTCTACTTTTTTTTCTCTAATCAACGCTGAAGAAATATCTGTAATTGACTTGATAGAACCATCACCACCAAATGTCTTTTTAAACTCGTAAAGATTTGGTTTTATAAGATATGGGGAGGCCTTAAGACCTTCTAAAAGAGCATCTCCTTCTGTATCAAGGATTACTTTAACAGAATTTGAATTAGCTATCTCTATTAGCTCTTTGTAAGCACTTCTTTCTAAGCCTTGAGGAAGGCTTCCTGAGAGAACAATTATAGAGCTAGATATAATTTCTTTGTTAAAAAGAACTTTAAAGTCTTCCCAACTTGATGGTTCTACTCTTGCTCCCTTTTGGTTAATTTCTGTTGTAGAAGAGTCTTCTGCGTTCCATATTTTTATGTTTTCACGAAGCTCTCCATTCTCTTCAATACCCAAGAAACTTAATCCGAGCTTGCTTAAAGATGTAAGAAAATAATCTTTATTATCTTTAAAGACAAAACCAAGCGCTTTGTTTTCAACTCCAAGATTATTTAAAGCTAAGGAAACATTTATCCCTTTTCCTGACACTTCTCTACGGCTTTCTTCCATTCTATTCATCGAGCCATAAAGAAATGACTTAAGCTTAATAGTCCTATCGATACATGGGTTAAGTGTAACAGTTACTACCATCTTACTCTTTTACGCTTCCTGCAACCTTATTGATGAAGAACTCTTGAGAGAGATTGAATAGGATGAGGGCAGGGATAGCGATAATTACGCTAGTTGCCATCAAAGAGCCCCAATCTGTCATCTCATCGCCCTTAAATGTTGTTAATCCAACTGTAAGTGTATAAGCTGCTTTCTTTGTAATTAAAGAAGAAGCGATTAAGAACTCCTGCCATACCTGAATAAATGTATATACACCAGTAGCTACTATTCCTGGAGTAACAAGTGGGAGAAAGATCCTAGAAAACATTTGCATTGTTGAGCAACCATCTAGCTTAGCAGCTTCTTCCAAAGCTAAAGGCACATCTTTGTAGTATCCTGATTGCAAGATGATTGAGACAGGAAGCTGTAAAGCAATGTATGGAAGAATAAGAGATGTCAACTTATTGTACATTCCAAGCTTTGTACAAAAAAGGAAGAGTGGTACAAGTAGAACAACAACAGGAAACATCTGTGTGATGCCCAAGAATTTACGTAGAAGCTTGGATCCCTTGAACTTCATTCTTGTCAAAGCAAAGGCAGATAAACTTCCTATAAGTGTAGTAAAAAGCACTGTCAGTAGTGTTACTTTTACACTGTTTAGAAGGAAGGATAGTACCTTATATTGTTTGAATGCTGCAAAGTAGTTTGATAAATTAAAGCTCTTTGGGAACATCTCTGGAGGAACAACGTAGATATCTAGTGTTTCCTTAAAGGAGGTACAAATAATCCAATAGAATGGAAATAGGATTATTAATAAGAGAATTATTGCAAAAAAATATATTACTAGGGATGCTCCCAAAGAACGCTTGTTGTAGATTTTATTATTCATTGTTTCTCCTAAAAACCCTTGCTATTGACTTAAAGACAATAATGATTGTCAACATTATTGTGAATGCGATAACGCTCATTGTTGATGCATTAGATAATGAGAAATATGAGAAGGCTTCTCTTTGAATAAGAATAGACATTGTTGTTGTCATATCTGCAGGCCCACCGTTTGTCATTACTTTCATTATGTCGTAGGCATTAAAGGTCCAAATAAAACATAAGAAAACGCAAGATGCTAATACATCTTTTATGAATGGTAAATAAACATATATGAAAAGCTGAAAGCCATTAGCTCCTTCGAGCTTTGCTGCTTCAACTTGATCTGTCGGAATTGTACATAGCTTTGCATAAATCATGAGCGTGAAGAAAGGAAAGGCTCTCCAAACGTTTGCAATGATTGCTGCAAGCATAGATAAAGGTCCATTATTGAAGAATGAGAAGCTTGGTTTTACTAGTCCAGATACTCTTAGTAGCCAAGTTATAATACCTGCTTTTTCATTCATCATTAAGGCGAAAATATATCCTGTAATAACAGAAGGAAGAATCCAAGGAATAAGAATAACAGATTTTAATACGCCATTTCCTTTGAAATGTGTGAAAAGGAGAAAAGCTGCACCAACACCAATGAGAATTGCAATAACAAGGTTTGTTACTGTCCAAATTGCTGTTCTTCCAACAGCTTGCCACATTCTTGTTTCTTTGAACATCTTTAGGTAATTATCAAAACCAACAAATGGTCTATTAACAGAAGCTAAAGAGTAGTTAAAGAAGCTTAAAACAAAGTTATAGATCATTGGGTATAGCAAAAAAACAGCAATCATTATGAAAGCTGGAGCTATAAATAGATATGGTAATACTCTTTCTCCTAACGGTTTTTTCATTTTAACCTCATAAGTAAAAGTGTGTCCCTCTTTAATAGAGGGGGGATATGAGGGACACACTCAATAATCAAAATTTTAGTTAATGGTATCGAGAATAGCCTGAACTTCCTGATAACCAATTGCGCATGCTTCTTCTGGAGTGAGTTCACCCATTAAGCAGCGTGCATATGTTCTATTCCAAGTATCGAATACCTGTAAGAGTACACTTGTGAGAGGAACTGGATACTCTGCTTTAGAAATCTGTTCGCGGAACATATCGTACTCTGGAACATTGTATGGCTCATAGTCATACGCTCTACTGTCTGATGGAAGACCACGACAAATCTGGCCCTGCATTTCTGGCTGTAATGCCCACTGGATAAATGCTTTAGCACCTTCTGGATTTTCTGCACCAGAACCCATTGACCACATATAACCACCCATAGCACTACCATTAACACCTGTTGGTCCAAGTGGCATCTCTGCAAATGCACAATCTTCTCTGTTTTCAAACTTTGGAAGGACTGATGCAATCTGGCTTGGTGTCCACCAGAGCATTAAAACCTGACCCTGGGCAAACCAAGATCTAGCTGTTGAGTTGTCGAGGTTGCCGTCATGTGGCATATACTTATACATTTCCTGAGCCCATGTCATATAGTCGACAGCTTCTGGAGTATTTAACTGACAAACATACTTGCCATTAGCATCCTGTGTATAGACATTTATACCCCAACAAAGCATGAAGCCACCAAGGTCATAGATACAGAATGT
>DHMZ01000125.1:35628-36837 GCA_002406055.1 Spirochaetales bacterium UBA4629 | reverse complement strand
TTACAGTTTTCTATCTTCCAATCATAATTTCTTTGATAAACAGGAATAACAAATCTCTTATCAGCACCTTCCATAAATTTAACAAATTTGCACTCAGAACCTTTCATTGATACTCTTCCCCCTATTACTAGAGCAAAATCATTTTTTCAAAACTGTAGTCTATTTCTAGACATCTTTTCTTACATTAAAAATTATAGCACAGCAAAACATAAAAACTAAAAAATGAATTTTAATTACTTTAATTTTTAGTCTTCTTCTTATTGACACAAAAGCCCAAAAAGAATCATTATCACACCATATTTAGGAATTAAGAGATGAGCCAGAAAATAGAGCAATGGCATAGAAAAGGGAAAAGAAAGAGCTGTCTTTCTTCTTCTTTCTCACTCGCTTTTGTAGCGAGAGTGGCTCTTTCTCACTTTATACAGGGGACACCATCTAGGTGTCCTTATTTTTTTATGGAGGTTTTATGACTAAACACATCTTCGTAACAGGTGGAGTTGTATCTGGGCTTGGAAAAGGTATTACGGCAGCGTCTCTTGGGCGTCTCTTAAAAGAGCGTGGCTATAAGGTTGCTTCACAGAAGCTTGATCCATATATGAACGTAGATCCAGGTACGATGTCACCACTACAGCATGGAGAGGTATTTGTTACTGAAGATGGTGCTGAAACAGATCTAGATTTAGGACACTATGAAAGATTTATTGATGAAAACTTAAGTAAGTTCTCTAACCTTACAAGTGGAAAGGTTTATTGGAATGTCCTTAATAAAGAACGTAATGGAGAATATCTTGGACATACTGTCCAAATTATTCCTCATGTTACTAATGAAATTAAAGATTTCATCTATTCATGTGGAAAAACAAGCTCTGCTGATGTTGTTATCACAGAAATTGGAGGAACAACTGGAGATATTGAGTCTCAGCCATTTTTAGAGGCAATAAGACAAATTTCACATGAAGTTGGACCAGAGAATTGTCTCTTTATCCATGTTGTTCTTGTTCCTTATTTAAAGGCTTCAGGAGAACACAAATCAAAACCAGCTCAGCACTCTGTAAAGGAGCTTATGGCTGCCGGTATCTTTCCAGATATCATAGTGCTTAGAAGCGATGAGCCAATAGAAGAATCGATAAAAGAAAAGGTTTCTCTATTTTGTAATGTAAAAAGAGATTGTGTAATAGAGAATAAGACAGTTCCTGTCTTGTATGAAGC
>DHMZ01000125.1:32383-35521 GCA_002406055.1 Spirochaetales bacterium UBA4629 | reverse complement strand
CAAAAAGCCTGACCTTACTGAATGGAAGAACATGGTCGACAACATCCATAAAGCAACAAAAGAAGTAAGAATCGCTATGGTTGGTAAATACATGGAGCTTCATGATGCCTATCTATCTGTAATGGAAGCACTTAAACATGCATCTTGGTCACTTGGTGCTAATTGCTCCATAAAATGGGTAGATAGTGAAACTGTAACAGATGAAAATGCAGCAACAATCTTTAGCGATGTTGATGGCATTCTTGTTCCTGGAGGTTTCGGCTATAGAGGAGTCGAAGGAAAGATTAGTGCATGTAAGTATGCACGCTTAAACAAAGTACCTTACCTTGGAATATGCCTTGGCATGCAAGTTGCTGTTATTGAATTTGCAAGAAATGTTCTAAAGCTTGAGAATGCCAACTCATCTGAGTTCGATAAATATGGTAAATACAGCGTCATAGATTTAATGCCAGACCAGAAAGGTGTAAAGAAAGGCGGAACAATGAGGCTTGGCGCCTACCCTTGTTCTATAAAAGAAGGAAGTGTGCTTGAAGAGCTATATAAGACATCTAGTGTTGATGAGCGCCATAGACATAGATATGAATTTAACAATGACTATAGAGAGCTCTTCGATAATAGCCAGATGGATATTGCAGGAACAAGTCCAGATGGAAGGCTTGTTGAGGAAGTTGAAATAAAAGACCATCCTTTCTTTGTTGCTGTTCAGTTCCATCCAGAGTTTAAGAGTAGACCTCAGCGCCCTCACCCACTCTTTGTTGGTTTAATTAAAGCATCTCTTAAAGAGAATATCTAACACACTGGGCTATTGCACGAATGAGACTAAAATCTCATAAGTCATATAGCCCTATTCATTTTTTTTGGACCTACATACCAAATTTATAGAGAATTAAGTCGGCTTGTTCATATGTTAGATAGCCAGCCCAATATAGCGACTTCGCTTGCCCCTCTATTTCATCTGTCTTAAAGATATAATCGAGAGATTCGCCACCCTTTTCGTCGTAGATTTTCTCAGCCTCTTCCATATCTCTTTTTAGGCTCTTTGAAACCTTAAAATCTATGTTAATATCTTTGTGTAGTGTCATCTTGCAAGTCCTATGTCGAGAGATTTTATTTTTTTCGTGTGAAAGTTAATTATATGAAGGAAGCACGCTATTTTTAAAACTTTCCTCACATATATGTCTCAATAAAAATGTAGAAAAATGGCAAATGAAAATTTTAAATTCTTGGCTGAATCAAAATTTATCATCTATCTGTTCCAAGAAGAAGTCCAAGTGACTCTTTTACAAACTTATGTCCCAATACAGTAACATAGCCATTAGCTGAATAATAACAATACCAACTATTTTCAGACTCTTTATAGCGTACATCTACACTTGTTATATATCTACTAGCCCAACCCTCTGTAGGTGTCTTTTGTATTAGCTTATTAAAGGTGAAGCTTACGCCATCAAGACTAGTTAAAAGCAACAAGTTTGTTGTAGATTTTCTTTTCTCTTCATCATAAGAAAAAGCACATTCAAAGGCAGCAACGCCATCTGAGCACTTTACAATATGGACAGAGCCTGTCGCTAAGTTGCGATATAAACTATCAGGTTCAATATCCAAAATAGGCTCTGGATTAACTCTATAGTCTCTATCTAAGTAATCAGACTGAGCATACATTAAGCGTGCTGTTGCTTTTTGATTTGTATCATATAGCCTCGTCTCTCCTGCACCAAAATATAGTCTGTATCCACCATCCCACTCAATTATTTGAGGACGAGAGATTCTAACAGGACCATTTTTATATTGAGCTCTTGTAATCTTCTCAGAGTCCAGAATAGTCTTTGGTTCAGACCAAAGAAGCAAATCTGTACTAGATGTAAGCATGATACGAGAAGAAGAGAGGCTATTGTCATCCTTTTTAAAAAATGATGTTCTATCATGTATTTCATAAAAAAGATAATAGGTATTATTTTCTTTAAAAATACATGGAGAGTGTCCTCGAGCAACGATTAGATGCTCTCTTTTCCACTCGAGTCCACTAGTTGAAGAAAGATGCTCAACTCCGACAGCAGTATGGGCAAACATATGCCATAGCCCGTCGGGAGATTCTTCTGGAAGTAAATATGCAGGATCGCATAGTCTTAAAGCTCCACGCGTTGCTATTGGTTCATCGCTAAAAGAATACCAATAGGCACCAGTAAGCTTTTCAAGCGTCTGATAGCGCATCTTTTAGTCTCTCCCACTCTTACCTTTTGGCCCTATATCCCACTTATTATTTGCCCATTCAACAGCCTTTTTATAAACAAAGAAAGAGAGCACAAACGACAATACAATGACAATAACAGAGCCAATAGTAAAAGCATTTTCCCCCATATTTGTATATCTCATGATAAGTGACAATAAAAGCATAAGAAGGATGAAGAATATAAAAATAAGTGCAACATTAAAAAGTGTAGCAACTACCATGAATAGAACTGTATTAATCTTTTTCTTTTCACCCATTTTTTTTACTTCCTTTAATTTCCTTTATTATAAATGATAATAATAAAAGTATTACAGATACTACAACAGCACTATCTGCGACATTCCATGTAGGAAAACGTTCTAAGCCAAATAGACCATAGAATTTGACGCTAATAAAATCTACAACTCTAAGAGACCTAAAGAGTCTATCTATTAAATTTCCACATCCTCCACCTAGTATTCCGGCAAGACACCATCGCTCTAGAGTGGAAAACTCCTTATCATATTTCTTAGAAACTACTAAGTAGCAAACTCCTGCCATTACAACTAAAGGCAGAGCAACGAAGAGAACATACTTTAAAGCGACAGGAGCATTCTCTCCAAGAGAGAAAGCAACGGCGTTGTTTCTAACATGGACTATCCACAATAAATCCTTTTTACTTCTCCAACCAATTGAACCCTCGCTTATTGTTTTAACAATTAATGCCTTCGTTATTTGGTCCACTATGATAATTAAGAGAGAAAGTATTAATGGTTTATATCTTTTCCACTTATCGTTCAAAGCCCTGTCTCCACATCTATAAAAGTAGTTTCCACATTATATCTCTTTTCTGTCATTCTCTTAAGAGCTTTCACACCAAAAGTCTCAGAGTCATAGTGGCCAAAGGCAAGGACGCTTAAGCCATTTTC
>DHMZ01000125.1:13887-32283 GCA_002406055.1 Spirochaetales bacterium UBA4629 | reverse complement strand
ACGCCACTCTTAATAGCGTCCTCTGTGTCACTTGAGCCACTACCAGAAACAATAGCAACACTTTCTATTTTTTCTTTACCGTTTCCATTAATAAAAACAGAATGCTTTACTCCTAAAAGTGCTTTTATCTCTTCAATTGTCATAGGAAAAGGAAGCTTACCCTTTAGGCCAATAAGCTTTCCTTTCCACTCTCCAAAGCCATCAAATTCCTTCATACCAAGAGAGATGGCAATTTGAGCGTTGTTACCATATGGAATATTAGCATCAAGCGGAATGTGAGCAGCAAAAAGCAATAGTCCTCCATCAAGTGCTCTCTTTACTCGATTATAGTGCGATGATGTTATAGCGAGAGGCGAACCCCAAAAAAGACCATGATGAACGACAAGAATATCACAATTACTTTTTACTGCTTCATCTATTGTCTCATAGCATGCATCAACAGCAAACCCAACTTTCTTAAGTTCTCTATCCTCTGTGTCTATCTGTATACCATTAAGAGATATATCACTATAGGAGGAAATGTCTAAAAGAGTCTCTAATTCACTTACATATTCTTTTATATTCATTTAATCAGTATATTCATCTCAGCTTTATTAAAACAAGCAAAAATAGAAAGTTGTTAGCTAAAGAGATCTTCACCTGTAATGTAATCTACACCATCTAGCTTAGGGCCAATGAAGCCAGAGGAAGAAACAATTCCATATTTTATAACATCAATCTCCGCAATTTGTTTTATTTTATCTATCTCCTCTTCAACATCTTCTTTTGTCATTGGAGAGGAATAAAATTTAACTTCATATACAGAATAATTCTTTCTATTATTCTCTATAACACAATCAATAATGACTAGAACTTTTTTATTAAGGAGTTTCAAAACAGAGAAAATAGACTCAAAATCAGAAGAACTAAGACTTATATTAAGAACAGACGAAACTGTTTTCGAGAAGGATTCTATATTCCTTTCAAGACTCACCTTACCACATTCGAAGAATATAACAATACCATCAAAGTCTCTAGATGCTTCTATAATGAGTGTACTCTTACCTACTCGCCTTTTACCAAATACAAGTGCTGCTTTCTTACTATTATTTGTAAAAAAATCATGCAATACTTTCTTTTCTTCCGTTCGTCCAACAAACATATTATTTTACTTGAAAAATTTTCACTTAATTTTTTTCAAGTATAATTATTCAATTTTCTACACACTTTTTAAGCAAATACTGTGTGCAATTGAAACTAAAAATTGAGGATGCTACCATAGGCAACATCCTCCGTTTTATTTAGCAATTTTAAGAGCATCCTCTACGCTTATGTTCTCATGGACAATAGCACTTATTGCTTCACATACTTTAGCAATGTTAGGCTGTCTTACAATATTGCGTCCCATGATGATTCCACTTGAACCGGCTAATATTGCATCATGGATATTTGTAAATATTTCTTCTAATGACTTAGCTTTAGAACCACCAAGAACAAGAATTGGAACGTAGCAATTGTCGACAACTTTTCTAAACTCTGGGCCACCAACAAACTCAGCTTTAATGAAATCTGCACCCAAGTCAGCGCCTAAGCGGCAAGCAAAGCTCATTAAATCAACAGTTCTTGTGTCAATGCCCTCTGGCTTTTCAAAGCCATAAGGGAGCATTTCAGCTCCAACAGGAAGATTAAAGCGTTCAGCATCAGCTGCGAGCTGGGCTAAATACTTTAGTGTATGCTCATTAGTCTGGCTTCCTGGGTATCCCATACAAAGAAGAGCATCAGCTCCAACACGAATTGCATCTTCAGCTGTATACAAAGCTTCCATTTCAGCCATAGGCTTACGAATAGCACTTATTCCGCCATCAGAACGCAAAATGATAGCAGTATTACCAAACTCTTTCTGGTAGTTCTTAACAATGCCATAAGTTGTCAAAAAACCATCTGCCCCGCCAGATACAGCTTCAGATATAATCTTTCCAGGATTAGCTAAATCTGGAGATGGCATCATAGCACTATGATCCATAGCTAGAATGAAAGCTTTTCCATCCTTACGAAATATATTGTTCATACGTCTTTTCATTTTTTCTCTTCCTTTTCTTTTAGAGCTTCTTCATAGTAAGAAATCAAAATATTACCTACCTTTATAGAATACTCAATCATCATCTCTTTCAACTCTGGAGGATAGAATCTTCCCCACTCTTGAATTTCGAATGTCAAATCTTCTTTAAAGGAAATATCTGCAAGACCTCTCATTGCTTCTTTCCAATCGATGTTGCCATGGAAAGGTAATAGATGCTCATCGCTAAGTCCCTTATTATCTTGTACATGGACAGCTTTAAGCCTAGAACCAAGAATATTTAAGTTTTGTCTATGAAATCCACCAACAAGATTAGCGTGTCCAAAATCGTAACAAGCGCCAACATACTCGGGGTCATTAAAGCCATCTATCAAAGCACATTGCTCATAGACATTTGAGCAGAAGATGTGCTGGTAAGGCGCACTCTTATATTCAAAATCATTTTCAAGAGCAATACCTATTCCGTTTTCTCTCGCAGTTTTGACATGTTTTGAGTAGTATTCAAGATTTCTCTCTAGTGAGACAGACATATCTGGGCCTGCACTGTATACAGTACCGGGATGGGTAACAGTCCACCTTATGCCAAGATATGCAGAAGCAATAATGGAGCGTCTAATGAGTTCCTCCATTAGAGAAACCTTATCGCAATCATTTTTTGCAAAAATATCATAATAAGGGAGATGAGATTGTGTAAAAGTTACACCTAGTTGCTTTCCTAATGCTGCAATCTCTTTTACATAATCCATCCAATCATCATCACGCATCCTAGAATTAGGATTCATGCACTCACAAAAATTAACATCTAGGTATTTGTATCCAGCCTTTGCGCATACTTCAATGCATTGCTTCATAGCATAGCGTGCACGAGTCGGAGAAAAAGCAGCAATATTTGTTGATGTAGATAAATTCATAATAATTTTTGCTGCAACACCTTAATAGTGCTGCAGCACACTTCCTTTACATATTATTTCTAGCGTACTGATCTAAGAGTCCCTGTAAGTTAGTAGAGATTGATAGAAGTGCATCATCAACACTACTATCATTCTTAAGCATATCTGATACACCATTCATGATTCCATAGTAGAAATCTGCAGATGGTCCAACTGTAACACTCCTCATGCTAGATGGTGTCTTTTCAAGCTGCTCAGGTCCAACCTTATACATTGGGTTAGAAGCGAGGAGCGTCTGATACTCTTCTGTCTGAACACTAGCCTTATTTGATGGGATGTATCCTGTGTTGATAGCAAAGTCTGTCTGAACATCTTTTCCTGTTAGATACTTCATAAACTCCCAAGTTGCCTTCTTCTTTAATGAATCAGAAGAATCGAACATAACAAGACAAGAACCAGAAACAGTTGCGCCATAGGAAGCACTATCATTTACACGAAGAAATGTGCTTGCGCCAACATTAAACTTACCATTAACCTTCTCTAAGATTGCATTAACGTTACTTGAAGAGTTTGTAACGATAGCAACTTCACCATTGATGAACTGATTAACAGAGAGGCTCTGGTTCATGACAGCTCCGTTGTCATACATAGCTTTCCATTCTGTGAGGAATGTCTTAAGAGCGCCATTGTCGATACAATCGAGCTTAGTTGCTGTGCTCTCAGAACCATTTGAGTTGTTAACAACATAGCTACCAAGCTGGCCGAGCCAGTTAGCAAGTGTTGGTGTGCTTGGAACTGTGCCATATGTAGCAGCACTGAGTCCTGCTTTTTCCATATCTTTCTTAAGAGCAATTACATCCTGGAATGTATCTGGGCAGTGATCCCAACCTGCTAGAGCAAGCAAGTCTGCATTATAGAATGTAATAGTTGTAGAAGAAGCGAATGGAAGACCAAGCTGAGTTCCTTTGAACTGCCAGTTGCCTAATGCAGCTTCTACATAGTCGCCCTTAACGTCATCGCTATATTCTTTTACTGCGTCATCGATAGTAAAAGCCTTTCCTGAATTATAGTAATCAACCTTACCTGTTGCATCTAACTGCATCATATCTGGAAGTTCTTTGTAGTTTTCGGCAGAGATAATAGTCTTCATAAGAGTTGTTGCATCAGAATACTGTCCCTGATAAATAGCATTAACAGTAATCTTATACTGGTTGTTTTCATTGAAATCTTTAATGTACTTGTCCATTAAAAGACCAGCATCATCTGAAGCACAGTGCCAGAATGTGATTGTGACTGGTTCAGAACCAAGTTCTACAGAAGATGAAGCCTTCTCCTGTGAACCCTGAGCAAAAACTAATGAAAGCGAGAGAGCTAACAAAAGCATTGTCGAAGCTATTTTTTTCATTTTAATCCTCCTATTTGGCTAGGCCAAATAATAATTTTTATCCAACAAGGGAGCCATCCATTCCTCCCTTTTTCATATTCCTTCTCATAATGATGAAGAAAATCAAAGATGGAATAAGAGAGATACATACTCCAGCTAATACAAGCTGATAGTTCTCATCCTCCCAAGAATTAAGCTTTGTTATACCAACCATTATTGTTCTCATATTTGGAGAAGAAGCTGTGACAATGAGTGGCCAGAGATAAGCATTCCATAAGCCAATAAAACTTTGAACAAATAGTGTTGTTATTACAGGCTTACATATCGGAAGCAAGACTCTCCACATATACCAAAAGTCCCCATACCCATCAATTTCAGCTGCTTCTCTCATATCTTTCGGTACGCTCTTAAAGCGCTGTCTAAGCATAAACATCTGAGATGCAGAGACAAAAGATATAATCATTACACCCAAATACGTATTTAAAAGATGCATCTTAGAGACAGTAAGATAGTTCGTTGCAAGAAGCACATCTCCTGGAATCATCATAGTTCCAAGGATAAGAAAGAAGACAAAGTTCTTACCTCTAAAATCGTAATAGGTGAAGCAATACGCAGCAAGGATTGATATAACAAGTCTTATTGCTGTACCAAAGAATGCAATAATAAGGGAGTTAACTGTATATCTAAGTAGGTTTCCCTTAGCTAATGCTTCTTTAAAGTTCTCAAAATTAGTAAAGCTCTTTGGAAACAATCCTGGAGAAAGGAACTCGGAAGGTGTTTTGAAAGCGCCACAGACACAATAGATAATTGGAAAGATGATAACAAGTCCAATTAGAATGGCAAATGTGGTTACTACAATATCTTCAATTAATAGTTTAGTCTTTCTTTTCATCATTGATAGTGAACCTTCTTTTTCTCAAATACAAATGACAAGATTGTAAAACCAAGCGTTAAAACAAAAGCTGTCAAGCTAAGTACTGCAGCGAGCCCATAATCTGAGCTTGAGAAACCTGATTGATACATCATGCTCATTAGCGTGTTCGTTGCCCCAGACTCAGCACTTATTCCCATGATGATAATCATCGGAGCCGATGTCATCATCGCAAGAACTAAGTTAGTGCAGAATACGTAGAATATAGTTGGGCTAATAAGTGGGATTTGAACAAAGAATATTCTTCTCCAAACACTTATTCCATCAACATATGTTGCTTCCATAATGTGCTTTGGAATTCCTCTTAAAGCTGAAAGCATTAGAAGGAAATCGAAACCAATACCCATCCAAACCGTTAAAATAATACATGTCGCGAGAGCAGTATCTGCGCTTTCAAACCAACCTAGCTTCAAGCCAAAGAAACTATTAACAAAGCCAACGCTTGGACTGAACATCGATTTAAAGATCATACAAGCAGCAGACATTGAAACTGACATTGGAAGTGTAAATAGCGTTTCATATACACCACTTAGCTTTCGCTTTTTATTTGCTAAAAGTGCTAAAGAGAGCGTTATTACAAGTGTTATTGGCACATTTATAAGAGCAATAGTCAAAGTATGCTTTAAAGCTGGAAGAAAATCTTTACGAGTAAAGGTATATCTAAAATTCTCTAATCCTGCAAAGCCCTTTATTATACCTTTAGCGTTTACACGAGAAAAGGCATTAACTACGGTCTTTAGAAATGGATAATAGATAAAAAGTATGGAAAACAAGAGAATAGGAAGAAGAAGCAAAAATATTCTCTTCCTGTCACGTCTCTTTTTTTTAGCTATACCCGATTGAACCTTTTTCATTTAGTCTTCCTTATTTAGCAATATTCTTGCCACTCTTTCGATCAAAAAGGTAGATAGAAGAAGGAGAAAAAGAGAAGAAAATACTCTTATCTATCTCCAAGTTTTTGTAGATAGTGTCATCTTTCTTATCTAAAAGAGCGACAACATCTTTAGAACAAAAATCAAAATGTGCATGGAGTACATTTCCCATATGCTCTACTACGCTTATTACAGAACTAAAGTCACCACTATCGAATGAAAGTATAATATCATCAGGCCTTACGCCAAGAGATACATCTGTCTCTTCTTGATTCTTATTAAGAAGAATTTGGTTTGCTTTATCGGAAAGCTTTAACTCTTTATTCTTTATTAAAACAGTGTATTCGTCTCCCCTTCTCTTTAGTATTCCATCAAATAAATTCATTTGAGGAGTTCCGATAAAGGTTGCTACAAATACATTCTCTGGTTCATCAAAGACCTCTTCAGGCGTTCCTATTTGCTGAACCCACCCATCCTTCATTACAACAATACGGTCACCAAGCGTCATAGCTTCAGTCTGATCATGAGTTACATAGACAAATGTTGTATTTATCTCTTTACGTAGTCTAATTAACTCAGAACGCATCTGATTACGAAGCTTAGCATCCAAATTTGAAAGAGGCTCGTCCATCAGCATAACTTTAGGATTACGAACAATCGCACGCCCTATAGCAACACGCTGGCGCTGACCACCAGAAAGATTCTTTGGCTTTCGATTTAAATATTCGGTAATGCCCAATATCTCAGAAGCTTTATAGACCTTATCTCTAATTTCTTCTTTTGACTTAATTCTCTTCTTTAAGGCAAATGCCATATTGTCATAAACAGTCATATGAGGATAGAGAGCATAATTCTGGAAGACCATAGCAATATCTCTATCTTTAGGTTCTTTCTCATTCACTAGCTCATCTTCTATATAGAGCTCACCACTAGTAATATCTTCTAGTCCAGCAATCATTCTTAGCGTCGTACTCTTTCCACAGCCAGAGGGTCCTACTAAAACAACGAACTCTCTGTCCTTTATCTCCATGGAAAAATCCTGAACGGCAACAACACCATCTTCAGTCTCTTCTAAATTAACCTCACTATTACCCTTATTTTTTTTCTTCTTTAAAGCAGCAATAGGAGGATAGACCTTTCTAATATTTTTTAGTGTGACACTTGCCATAGTCCTAAAATTCCTTCTATTTTCAGTCTGTTACAATTACTCTATATGTTCCTGGAACAATAGCTTTCTCAAATGCTTCTTGAGCATTATCAAAAGAGAATGAGGTAGCAATTAATGGCTTCATATCTATAATATGCTTGCTAATTAATCTATTTGCAGTAAAAAAGTCTCTTTCTGTTGGGCTAATAGAACCAGTAATAATCTTTTCTGAAGAGTGAAGCATTTGTGGACTTACAGGAACAGGAGAATCTGGATGTAGAGAGCTGTATTGAATCATTCTTCCGCACGCTCCTGTCATATCAATAGCATCAGAAGCAACAGAACTGATTGCTGTTGTATTAAAAACAACATCAGCACCTCTGCCGTCTGTTAGTTTTTTTACCTCTTCTACAGCATTGCATTCCCTTGGATTAATTGCTATATCTGCACCTAAAGAAAGAGCAAGCTCTCTTCTCTTTGGATCAACTTCAGAAATAATTACTCTTGCGCCTTTCTTCTTAGCAAGCATTACGTGGTTAATGCCCATAATACCACCACCAATGACAACAACATCTTCGCCAAATTGGATATTTGCTTTCTCAACGCTATGAACACAGCAAGCAAGAGGTTCAGTAAGGGAAGCTTCTTCATAGCTAACATCATCTGGAATTAAGAAGAGATCTTTAGGCTGAACAATAATGTAGTCACACAGTCCACCAGGGCCAGGAATAAGGCCCTCTCTTACAGGCTTACGCTGTGCGCATGTACACATATTTGTGTGACCTGTTCTACAGTTATAACACTCACCACAAGAATAGAGCATTCTCACAGCAACACGTTGTCCTTCTTTCCAAAGCTTTTTATTTACACCACTTCCCAAAAGAGCAATATCGCCACTAACTTCATGGCCACCCAAGAAAGGAAGAGGCATCTTCATTTCTCTTTTAAAAGCTCTTTGCTCTAATGTACATAGAGCAACAGCTCTAACTTTAACAAGAACCTCATTCGGAGCCAAATCTGGAGTAGTTAAATCAAGTGCTTCAACTTTTTTTTCGTCAGTAATTGCTAGTGCTTTGATTTTAAGTGACATATAAACCTCTTTTTAACACTTCTCGACAAAGTATTATCATATTTACTATGTCTTATATGTTAAAAAAGAGTTAAATATCAATTAATTTTCAATAATTTTACAAAAATTTAGTGTTTTTTGAGAAAAAATATTTAATTTTTTGTATATGCTAAAAAATTATAAATAAATTCATATCGTTTGACTAAGAGATAGGCTCTTACTAAAATTCTAAGCGTGTTAGTCGAAATAAAGAAACAAGATATAGAATTAAGTTTTAATAAATATAATTTTTCTTCAGTCAAAAGTGGAGAAAAGATAATTGGACAAGATAAGGCCTTGGGGCTTTTAAAGCTAGGGCTATCTATCGAAAGACCTGGCTACAACATCTTCCTCTCTGGAGACGAGGGCTCTGGCAGACTTACAGCTTTAAAGGAAGAGATTGCGAAGATAGAAAATGATGTATCTACGCTAAAAGATGTTGCCTACTTACACAATGAGACACATCCTAATCGCCCTATTTGCGTCCTCTTTGAAAGAGGAAAAGCAAAAGAATTTCAAAGAGATTTAGTTAGTCTCAAAGAAAACAAAGTAGATAAAAGCACTCTGATAGAAAAATGGAAAAGCAATAATCGAATAGTAAAGTTTTTAAATCTCTTACCTAGTGCTTCAGATAATCCTGATGCATGGAAAATAAATATTGCTATAGATAGGGAAAAGACCTTTCGTCGTCCATTAATTATTGAAGCTCATCCTTCGCGTTCATCTCTTTTCGGCTTCATAGAAAAAGAAGAGACTTCTCCTCATCTTTCAATTAGATGTGGGAGTTACCAAGAAGCTTGTGGAGGCTTTCTTGTACTATCTGCACGCGAAATAGTACAAAACGAGGAGCTCTGGACAACACTCAAGCGCTACCTGGAGATGACAATGCGTTCTCTCACAAGCACTGCAGTGCAAGGTGAGATGATGTCATCTATTAGACCATATCCTATCGCTATGCTTACAAAGGTTATCCTATTGGGACCGGAAGAAATATACGACAAGCTTACCGATAGCGACGAAACATTTTTCAAGTATTTCAAAGTCTCACCTGAATTTGACTATTCAATGGCTCAGAATGAAGAGAATATATTTGGAACTGTAAGTTACTTAAAGAAATGTGGCGAAAAAATGATTGAGCAAGAAGATAGTGCTTATAGAGAGATCCTTCGTTACTCATCATATATTGCAGAAGATAGAACAAGACTAACAACTCAACTTTCTATACTTGGAGACCTATTAGAAGAGGCAGAAATCGACGCTTTGTCTAATGGAGAGAAGAAGATAACAGGCTATAACGTTCGTTCTGCTTTAGATAAGAGAGATTACTATGGATCTATTACCGAGGAACATATTAATGACGAGATTAAAGATGGCACAATGGTAATGGATTTAAAGGGAAGCAAGATTGGCGTTGTAAATGGACTAGCGGTCATGGATAGAGGCCTCACTAGCTTCGGAACTCCTTGCGTCATTTCGGCAACTGTTGCTCCCGGAAGTGAAGGTATTATAAACATTGAGCATGAAGCAGGGCTAAGTGGCAATATTCACGATAAGGGATTATTAATTCTTGAGGGCTATCTTAGACACCGCTATGCTGAAGATTTTCCTCTCTCACTTTATGCAGGAATTTGCTTTGAGCAAAGTTATGCTAGCGTTGATGGAGACTCAGCCTCCTCTGCAGAGCTCTATGCCCTTCTCTCTGCCATAGGTCGCTTCCCTGTAAGGCAAGACATTGCTGTAACTGGCAGCGTTAATCAGATGGGAGAATTGCAACCTGTTGGCGGAATAAATGAAAAGATACAAGGTTTCTATAATGCCTGTGAAGCATGTCATTTAACAGGAACACAAGGAGTCATATTACCTTACCAAAATAAAACATCCCTTATTCTTCCTTATAAAATAGTGGAAGCGCTTGAAAAAGGAATGTTCCATATTTGGACTATATCATCAATAGACGAAGGCTTAGAGCTTCTTAGCGGGCTCAAGACAGGAGAGCGAGATAGAAAAGGAAACTACACGCCTGGGTCCTTTAATCGTCTTATTGATGACGAACTAAGAACTCTATGCAGAGTTTCACAGAGTTTTAAATAAGGCCTAACACAATAATTAAGACAACAAAGAGAGGAAGAATATAGCTTAAGTAAATCTTCACAGCCTTATTTTTCTTTAATTTGATGCCAATACCTGTGTTAGCTTCTGTTATATAGCCATCGAAGCCCCAACCACTCTTTTGAGTACAGAATAGACAAACTATTAAGCTACCAATAGGAAGTAGAAGATTGCTGACAATAAAGTCCCAGCTATCTAAGAACGCTCTACTTCCTATTACTGTAACACCCTTTAAAAGGTTATTCTCAAAGGCAACAGGAAGAGAAAGAATAGAAAGAGCTATTGCATTGATTATAACGCTCTTTGTTCTAGAGAGGTGCCAAGTATCCATAAGGGACGCAACGATATTTTCCATAACAGCAATTACTGTGCTTAGGGCAGCAAATGACATAAAAACAAAGAAGAGAGTACCCCAAAGAGATCCCAGTGGCATATTCATAAAGACTCTTGGCAACGTCATAAAGATTAAAGATGGACCAGCGTCTGGCGTAACGCCATAGCTAAAACAAGCTGGGAAGATAATTAAGCCAGAAGCAAAGGCAACAAAGGTATCGAGAGCACAGATTCTGACAGACTCAGATAAAAGAGTATTGTCTTTACTCATATATGTTCCAAAGATTTCCATTGCGCAGATACCTAAGCTAAGAGTGAAAAAGGCTTGGTTCATAGCAGCAACAAGCGTATTAATTAAGCCTTTCTCTTCAATATTTTTGAAAGATGGAACCAGGTAGAAAGACAAGCCTCTTTTAGCACCTGGGAGAGTGAATGAGTGAATAACAAGAACAATAATAAGGCACAATAGTCCAATCATCATTACCTTATTAACCTTCTCTACTCCATTCTCTAAGCCCTTAGCGCAGACAATAACAGCTATAGCTACTACGACAAATAAGAATATAGCCGATTCAAGAGGAGACGAAAGCATAGAGTTAAAAACATTGTTTACATCGACAGATGGAGAAGAAAAAACGCCTGTTGCAAACTTATATGTGTAGTTAATCATCCAACCGGCAACTGAGTTGTAGAACATTAAAAGTAAATAGCATCCAACTATAGACAAATAACCTTCAAAGTGCCACTTTGTTCCTTTTTTTTCTAGCGCTTTAAAGCCATTTACAGTGCTTTGTCTACTGCCTCTTCCAATTCCAATCTCCATAGAGAGAACTGGAACCCCCATAATAACTAAGAAGATTAAATAAAAGAGAACAAAGATTCCGCCCCCGTACTGGCCAACAAGCCATGGAAACTTCCATACGTTTCCAATTCCAATAGCACAACCAGCACTAACAAGCAAAAAGCCTAACCTACTCTTAAAACTTTCTCTCTCACTCATTCTTATTTTCCTCTTTTGACCAATAGTGTAATAAAATTGCCACGGCTGATGCTACATTAATTGAGCCCTTTACCCCAAATTGTTTTATAGAAACTCGTCCAAGTGATGACTCTGCTCTCTCTAGCGCTTCTCGAGAGACACCCTCTTCTTCACTCCCTATAATGCAAAGTCCTCTCTTAGGAAAAGAAAAAGATGTAATATCTTCACCACCAGTTTCAAGAGCAAAGATTGGCATATCAATATTATCTAACTCTGCAGTCTCCCATTCTATGGCATCTATAGTTCCTCGGCTTGTTCGCTTTGCTCTTTCATGCAAAGGAGACGCAGAGCCAGGAGAAAGGAATATTTTCTTCACACCAAAGGCCTCGCTAGAGCGAAAGATTGATCCGACATTATATGGAGAGCGAAGATGATCTAAATACAAATAATGGTCAAAAATAGTTCTTTCATCCCAACTTATTTTACCACTATCATCTCTTATGTCCCAATCTGCAGGGCTCTCTCCTAAAATAGTAAGTGTCCTGTAGTAGATATCATCTAAATCTTCTTTCCCACCCTTTTTATAGAAAGATTCTATTAATCTCCTATCTTCATCAGAAAGAAGTTCCTCTTCTAAGAGAGCTCTATAGGCACTATCTACATAGTCTTTATCTAGTGTTGAATAGGTAGCTAAGTGAAATATTTCACCAAGCTTTCGAACTCTTACTCGAGGCTTAAGAGTTTTAATCTTCTTGATTGTTATCATCATCTTCTCCCATAACTACAGCAATAACAAATTCACCCTTTATTGCCGGACGATTAGAGTAAGAGAGAAGAACCTCTTTTGTAGGAGCAACAGTTATCTCCTCATGGGCTTTTGTTAGTTCTCTACCAACTACTAATCGTTTTATTTCAGGAAAAGATGCTAGCTCTTCCATAGTTTTAAGAACCCTGAAAGGAGACTCATAAATAATAAATGTATCTTTTCTACTTACAAGAGTCTCTATCCTCTTTAATCTTCTTCCTTTTTTTGGTGATAAAAAGCCTTCGAATGTAATTGTTTTCCCGACTCTTCCACAAGCCGAAATAAGAGAAACAAAAGCACTTGCACCAGGAATTGGCACAATAGAGTGGTCACTTTCAGAACGAACAATCTCACAAAGCCTTGAGCCTGGATCTGAGATACCTGGAGTTCCAGCGTCAGAACAGTAGGCAATATTCTTGCCTTCATCTAAAAGAGCAATAATACCTTTCGCACTCTCTTCTTCATTATATGAATGACAAGCAATAAGACGCTTTTGTATTGAATAATGAGATAATAAAAGAGATGTATGCCTTGTGTCTTCACATGCGACTATATCAACTTCATTAAGTATTCTAATTGCCCTATATGTAATATCTTCCAAGTTGCCAATTGGTGTTGCAACCATATATAAAGTACTCATTTTATCAGTTTACCTTTTTATTAAGTCTATTGTAATACTTACGATAAATACCTCTAAATTGATCGTAACTTAGACCAAGACTCTCTGCTGCCTTTTTTTGATTATTATCATTTGCCATAAGAGAACGACTGATAAAACTAAGGTCCAAATCTTCACGAGCTTTTTCAAATTCATCTAAGCTGTATGAACTAAAGAGATCATCTTCGCAGTCTTTCTCTTTTTCGCTATATGGATTTTCAAAAGGATTAAAAACAACCTCTGTTATCTCTTCTTTAGTTGATTTATATACAGCTCTTTCAATTGTATTCTTTAGCTCTCTTATATTTCCAGGCCAAGAGTAAGAAAGAAGCGCTTTCTTTACTCCATCAGAAAAGTAAGGCGAATAATTGCGCCCACACTCATGAGCCATGCGAAATGCAAAATTTTCAGCCAAAAGAAGTATGTCGTTACCTCTTCTTCTTAATGGTGGAACAAAAATTACATCAAAAGAGAGTCTATCAAGCAAATCTTCTTTAAATTTGCCTTCAAGGCACATCTTTTTTAAATCTGCATTTGTTGCGCCAATTATTCTAACATTAATTTTTCTTGTTTCAGATGACCCTATCCTCTCGAATGTTCCATACTCAACAACTCTTAAAATCTTCTCCTGTACAGAAAGAGGAATAAGACCTATTTCATCTAAAAATAAAGTACCCCCATCTGCCTCTTCAAATCTTCCCTTTCTAGTATTTATTGCACCAGTAAATGCCCCTTTTTCATATCCAAAAAGCTCAGACTCTATCAAAGAAGAAGGAAGAGATGCACAGTTAAGCGTCACAAGAGGCCCATCCCAACGAGAAGACATATAGTGAAGCCTTCTGCTTGCTTTCTCCTTTCCAGTTCCTCTCTCCCCTATAACAAGAACAGGCCTATCCACTTGAGCAAGAAGAGCTATTTTATCTTGCATAACAAGATACTCTTCACTCTCTCCTATTGTTTCAATTAGCGTTGAATCAAAACTATTCATAGGTAAATAATACCATTAAAGGTAAATTTAGCCAATTATAAGAAGAAAAAAAGATAGTCTTAAATAATGCACAAAATATAAATACTTATATTATATATAATTACATTTTTTGGCACGCTTCTCGCATTGATTTAGACATAGGAGAAATAAAATGAGTATTTTTACAAGATTTAAAGACATCGTTAATTCAAACATTAATTCACTCTTAGATAAGGCTGAAGATCCAGAGAAGATGTTAAGACTTATGATTACAGAAATGGAAGATACTGTAATCGATCTTAAGACAAGTACAGCTAGCAGAATGGCAGAGGCTATTAGACTAGACAAAAAAGTTACTGAAGCAGAAAATACAGTAAAAAGATGGCAGGATAGAGCTGAACTTGCACTAGAAAAAGGCAAAGAAGATTTAGCTAGAGAAGCTCTTCTTGAAAAAAGAACAGCAACTGAGAACTTAAACAGAACAAAGGCTTCTCTTGAAAGTGTAAAGACAGCTGTTGAGGAAGGAAAGAAGGAAATTGCTACTCTTGAAGAAAAGGTAAAGGTTGCAAAGGATAAGCTTGAAAATCTTCAAAGAGAAGCAAAGAGAGCAGAAGAGAAGCACAATGAAACTGTAAATCTTAATGCTCGCTTCGAAGATTTAGAGAACAGAATCAACAGAATGAATGCTTATACAGAATTAAGTAAAAAGCAGGAAGAAGAGAGTGCTGAATCTAGATTTAAGAAGATGGAAACAAATCAAGAAATCGAGGATGAGATTTTAAGAATAAAGAAAGAAAAAGGATTGGAGTAAAATGACAGCAGTATGGATTCTTCTAGTAATTTTTACTTTCATAATCATAGTTTCAACTGTTGAAGAGAAAGAAAAAACTAAAAGACAGAAAATGAAACTTATGACCATGCTCAGAGAAGAAGAGATGGAAAAAGGATATAATCCTGGCACATATTCTAACTTCAGTGACGAGGATGAAAAAGCATTTAGTGCTCAAGAAAAACCAAGTCATATGAGTAGAGAAGAATTAAAACAGGGTATTAAGGATTTAGATGAAAGACTTAAGAATCTAGATACTATACTTAAGAACAGAAAAAATAAGGATTGAAAGAAAAATGTCAATTAGAACAAAAAGATGGACACGTTCTCCACGAGGACAGATATTCGGAGTTGTAACAGGCTTAGCCGAATGGAGGGGTTTACCTGTTGATACTACAAGACTAATTGTCCTGCTTATTTCGCTTTTCACAGCTGTTTTCCCAGCTATTGCTATATATCTTATTCTGGCTGTAGTGCTTCCTGAGCAAATGCCTAGTGATGTAATTAGCTCTGACGAATGGAGAAGAGAGGGTTACAATGACGATATCTTCTCTTCTTCATGGAGGAAAAAGAGCTACAGCTACTCTAGAGATGCTGAAGATGTTTCATTTAAAGAAACAAAAGATAGCGACTTAGAGAAAGAATATGAAAACCTTAAGAAGAAGGTCGAAACAATGGAAAACGACGTCTTCGATAAGGAAAAGGATTGGGATAATCGCTTTAACGCAGACGAAAAATAATTAAGAAGAATAAGGAAATAATATGAGAAGATTAAACTTCTCACTATTACTGCTCTCGATTCTTATACTAGCGCTTACTAGTTGCAGTGTAATCGAGAGCAGAATTTCTCACGCCTTACGTGGGGATATTAATAGTGTTGCTCATACTGAAAAATCAATAAAAGAGAACCCAAAAGAGATAATAATTAATTGGAAGAATGGAGATATATCATTCGTCAAGACCAATAGTAAAGAAATTCTTGTAGCTGAAGACTCATACACTACTCTAACAAAAAAAACAGAGATGCAAATATCCCAAAAGGAAAACAAACTCTATGTTGATTACGCAGACAAAAGAATTATCTATATCTCTCCAATATTTAAAAAAGATCTAACGCTCTACATTCCAAACGATTTAGACAAAACAAAAATATACATTAATGGACAAGAAGTATTAGTTTAATTTGATGAGCTACTTGCAATGAAAACAAGTAGCTTTTTCTTTTGTTCAACGGTTAGCACCTGATCATTTCATATAAAGTAAATTTTTTGTAAAACGGATGATTATTTGATAAAAATTTATTGACTTATCTCTCCGTAGCTTATAACCTGTCCCGTTCGACACTTTATAAGGTTAGGTCATTTAAAATGAAAAAACATTACTTTTTACTACTCATCTTCAGCATATGCACTATTTTTACACTTTTAAGTTGTGATCCAACCCCTTACAAAACTGGAAAAGCAACTATCTATATCGATAACAAAATAGAAGACTCTACTTTCTCACTAAAAGAAAAAACAAAAAGCACAACAGTTTTAATTAATGAGTATAGAATAATAGCAACAGGTCCTAATGGAGCAAAGATTGATAAAACGGTAGATGCACAGGAAAATACAGTATCTTTTGATTCTATTAGAGTTGGAAGCTGGGATATAAAAGTAAAAGCAATAAACAATGACAACATAGTTGTTGGAGAAGGTTCTACTACCATTAGAATAGAAGAAGAAAAAGAGAATTTAGTAAATATCGATATTCAAGAGAAAGAAGGAAAAGGAAAACTAGTAGTAAGTATTGAATGTAATACTTCTTCTTTGCCTGAAATAAAAGTTACTTCAAAGAAAAGCACACTTAATACTGTGACAGAAAAACTTATAAAAGATAAAGAAAATGGTAAGATATACTATTCAACTGCACTTGATATCGATAATGGTATTTATACAATAGATATTCTTGAAGACAACAATGTGAAATACTCTGATGAAATCAGAATAATAGATGGAGCGGTAACATATTTCTACAGCGATTCAGATGTTAGCACAGAGACTACAAAAATCAAAAACAAGATTGCAAAAGCTCCTTTAATAATGTTTGATACTAATGAGATTACAGTTGCTTTGAATGGTACATTATCCCAAAAAGCCTATATATTCCATCAAGATTATCCCAACCATAATATTTTTTATGAATGGAGATATAAAGAAAACATTTTAGCATACAGCAAAACCATTCCACTATCTTGGGATTTACAGACAGGTAAAATTATCCCAGAAAAAGGAGATAATACCCTTACATTTTCTATAAAAATTGGGAATATCAACGAAAGTAAAACAATAGCTACAAAAGACTTTCATTTTGAGGTAACAGATGCTGTAACAGATAACTCATTATCTGATGCAATAAATGCACTGCCAAATAAATATGACAATGGGAATCTTTCCTACTATAACTTAAACAGAAAAACCACATGTGAATTGAAAAATACAAATGTTTTACTTCAAGATAAAGCTTCTGCCATTTTTAACACAAAAGAAAACGAGGCTGTAGAGCTAAGAATATATAGGGAAATCAAAGATAAAACCTCTGTTAATGATTACAGCCTTATCAGAGGTAGTGTTGAGATTACGCACAATAATAAAACCAATTATTACGTAATTGATAAAAACGACTTCTATTCTTATATATCGTTCGAAACAGAACATTCTAATGAAAGAGTAAATGTGACAAATATAAAAGGAAAGAATATTCTAAAAGATGGCGTAGATATTTCAGATAACAAAGCTGAACTTGAGAAGCTTGCATCTTACTTTGTAGCACTCCTAGATGATGATAATAAAACAGGTATCACATACCTAGATGAAAGTACCGATTACAATAAAAGCACTTCTACGTTTTTATTTGAGAACTATGAGTCTGGCTCTTACTCTATTAATGGCTCAGTTGAAGTAAATAAATCTAGTAGTAATATTAACGAAGATCCTTGCAATGTATGTGTAAAACCAAATCTCATTTTAAATGGAAACAACAATAAGATAGTCTTGTCTTTTAAAGCAACATATAGCATCTCTAGCAAACAATATTCAAATCTAGAAATTAGATTTCTTACTATAAATGGAAAAGAGTTTTCTTATGATAAACTATCAGAAAGCTCTATTGAAAAGATAAAAAGCTTTGTTGGTTTTCTAATCCAATAGATAGAAGAAAAGGAACTAAGACAAGCTCTTGCTTTCTTTTTGGTCAATTAAAATTACTAAAAGAAAAAGGGATCAATGAACGAATAAACAAATCTCTTAGAAAGTGCATACAGCCCTTTTTCTAGCTAATATTTCAC
>DHMZ01000125.1:0-13781 GCA_002406055.1 Spirochaetales bacterium UBA4629 | reverse complement strand
TTTTTATGACAAAAGATGGCTATAACACTGAGGCTGGGTTGCCTTTAGATGAGACACATTATGAATGTGGTCTTCCAAAATTTCTCAGAGAATCTCTCGAGAGAATGAAACAGTCTTGGGCAATTATAGACAGAGGCGAAATTGATTACCATTGGGATATTTGCTGGTGTGAGTTGAATGCCGATATTAATTCTTCAGAGGTTAATCAATTAATCTCTAACGAACAAGCATGGTATTTGCGATACAAGTATTTAAGGATGCGAAAAGAGAATGATGATTGATTTTTCAAATGCCAAACAAAAAAATAAAACATATTGAGGTGCAAATGGAAGCAAAATTGCAATTATGTACGACAATGAGCAATATATGTTGAAATTTCCACCACACCCTCAATAAATAAAGAAATGAGTTGTACAAATAGTTGTATAAGTGAATACTTGGGATCTAGGATTTTTGAATCGGTGAGAATTCCTGCACAAAAAACTCTTCTTGAGTACATTACAACCAATAAAGTGGCTGAAGTTTCAGAACTTGTTAAGCTATTTAACACGACGGAATCTACAATTAGAAGAGACTTAATTGAGATAGAAAAAACTAATTTAATCTTTAGAACTCATGGTGGTGCAATAAGAAACGAGCAAAAAAAATCGATATGGCAAACGTCATCATTGGTAAATAGACTCGATAGGAATAGAGAACAAAAAGAAAGAATAGCTGAATTTACGAGTTCGCTAATAAAAAACGACGAAAGTCTCTTTATTGATGGCGGAAGTACAACACAAATACTTGCATCCTACCTTAAAGACAAGCAAAACATGCTATTTGTAGCAAATGCTATTGAAATTTCACAAATATTAATCGAAAACGAAAGCAATCGAACAATTTTAATTGGTGGTGAAGTAAATAAAGACACGCATTCAACTATTGGCCCTGACGCAGAGAACCATATTAGAAAATACTATGTCGATAAATGTATAATTGGCGTTACTGGCTTAGACCCAGATATTGGAGGCTACTCTGCAATTCCAGAAGAAGGCAGCGTTAAGCATCTAATGATGAAACATGCTCGTGAAACAATCATCGTTATAGATAGCACAAAATTTTCTCGTAAAGCATTTTGCATTTGTTTTCCTGTCGAAGACGTAAATACAATTGTTACTGATAGTGGTGCCTCCAAAGATGTTATTGAGAAATTAAAAAACAAAGGCGTAAACGTTATTGTGGTTTGAAAATATCTAGCAAATAATTTGGACAGATGATAATATAATCCAACTCCAAAGGAGATAGAATTATGGAAGAAGCTTTTATGCAGAGAACAGTCACTTGTGGCGCTCTTAGGGCCCAAGATGAAGGAAAGACTGTTGTCCTTAACGGCTGGGTTCACAGAGATAGAAACCATGGTGCTTTGCACTTTATCAATCTTAGAGATAGATATGGTTTAACACAGGTAGTTGTTGATGACGACGCATCCCCTGCTCTTCAGAAAACTGCATCTGAACTCAAGCTAGAGTATTGTATCGCGGTAAAAGGCATTGTCAGACGTCGTCCTGATGAAATGATTAATCCAGATATGTTAACTGGAGAGATTGAAGTAAAAGCATTAGACATTCAAGTACTTAGTCAGTGTGCTGTTCTACCATTCATGATTGAGGACGAAAATAATGCAAGAGAAGATCTACGTCTTAAGTATCGTTTCCTCGATTTAAGAACAAAAGGAATGCAGGATAGAATCAGACTACGCCATGAAATCGTTAAGGCTATTAGACAGTACTTCTATCAGACAGATTTCTATGAAATTGAGACACCTACTCTCATTAGGTCTACTCCAGAAGGCGCTAGAGACTTCCTTGTTCCATCTAGAATTTATCCAGGAAAGTTCTTTGCTCTTCCACAGTCTCCACAGCTCTATAAGCAAATCTTGATGGTCTCTGGTTTTGATAAATACTTCCAGGTTGCACGTTGCTACAGGGATGAAGATCCAAGAGGAGATCGTCAGCTTGAGTTTACACAGCTCGATGTTGAGATGAGCTTTGTTCAGAGAGACGATGTACTTGCTCTTATGGAAGATCTCTTCAATTACGTATTCAAGAATGTAATGAATACAACTCTTCCTGCTCACTTCAGAAGAATTACATACCATGATGCAATGAATACATATGGTTGTGATAAGCCAGATTTAAGATTTGACATTCCAATGAAGGATGCTTCTCCTTGGGCAAAAGGTTCCACATTTGGTCTCTTTAATGACATCCTTTCTGATGGTGGATACATAAAGTATGTTGTCGCACCAAAGACAGAAGGTCATGATTTTACACGTAAATATATTACAGAGCTAGAAGATGCTGCAAAGATTTACGGTGCTCAGGGTCTATGTTGGATGAAGGTTGAAAATGGCACTCTCAGTGGCGGTGTTTCAAAGTACTTTGTTGGAAAAGAAAAGGAAGTACTAGAAGAAACTGGTGCTAAAGATGGTGATATTATTCTCATTGTTGCACACAAGGATTGGAAGAAATGCTGTAACTCCCTTGGTGCTGTTAGAAGTAAGCTCGGTGCTAACCTTGGTTTAATCAGACCAGGCTATGAGTTCTGTTGGATTATCGACTTTCCTCTCTTTGAATACAATGAAGATGAAGGACACTGGGAAGCTGCTCACCATATGTTCTCTATGCCACAGGTTGAATATCTTGATACACTTGAATCTAATCCAGGAGCTGTTAAGGGCGACTTATATGACCTTGTTCTTAATGGTTACGAACTTGCTTCAGGTTCTATAAGAATTCACGATATAGAACTACAGAAGAGAATCTTCCGTATCTGTAATATTCCTGATGATGTTGCTCAGCACAAGTTTGGATTCCTACTTGATGCCTTCAAGTTCTCTCCACCACCACACGGAGGAATTGCTCCTGGCATCGACAGACTCTGTATGATTTGCGCAGGACAGTCTTCTATTAAGGAAGTCATTGCCTTCCCAAAGAATACTGCAGCGCTCTCTCCTATGGACGACTCTCCAAACTGGGTAGACCAGAGTCAGCTTGATGAATTAGGTTTGATTATTGATCCTAAGAAAAAAACTACAAAATAAAGAAGGTGGCTCTCAAATGAGAGCCATTTTTGTAGTCAAAAATCGATTAATCTAGTAATAATAAAAGAGGTTGAGAGATTAAAAGGATTTAGTAATGGCAAGAACTATCGAAAAAATCGAATGTTTTTCTTCTTTTAGAGCTTCTATGCTTGAATACTTTTCATCGTATAAGGACGAAGAAGGAAAGAAGAAAAAATCAACAATCTCTCACAGAATTGCTTTAACACTTCAAAACAACTTTCCTTCTTCTTATGTAGATATCGACTACAATGGAGCAGATATCCTTGTCAGAAATGATAAAAAAGAAGACCTCTTAGCCATCTTTTGGTCTAACACATATCTAACAGAGAAAGAGAAAGAGAAGGCTCAGCACTACCATATAGAGCATAAGCCAATGCTAACTCTAGCCTTCTCTCTTTTAGAAGAAAAAGACTACATCCTAATTTATAGATTTGAGGATGATTACCTTGAATATCTTCATATCAACAAGATTGATTTCTCAGAATACCTCCTTAAGCGCTGTATGATTGAAGAAAATAAAAAGAAGAATGAACCTTCACTATTTACGCAAAGAAAAAAGGCAAAGAAGATTAAAGAGGATCAATAACGTTAGCTTCCCCAATAAGCTTTAATACAGCTCTCTTATGGGCATCCTCACAGCCATTCCAAGGCTTGTCATAATTCTCGCCTTTGTATTTTTGAGTCATCCACCAATCATCTTTTCTTACTCTTTCTAGATTCTTTTCTAAAAGAGCAAATAATGATTTTTGGAAAAGAACACATTCATCTTTATCTTGTGCATCCCAAGCTATTTTTGATTCTATTAGCGTATGATGCAAGCATAGTCCTTTTGAGTTAAGAAATGCCTTTTTAAACTCATCATCTTGAACGAAGAGAGAAGCAAGAGTAAATGCATAGCGATAAAGCCTATCATTCATACGAGAACAAATTAAGCAACCCTTTTCTCTCTCTTTTACCTCATTAGAAAAAACCTCTATTGCCTTTTGGCTATCTCTTTTAGACTTTGCTTTTTCAATTAAAGAAAAACCCTTCTTAAATTGTTTTTCGTTTTCACCATAATATGTGTCCATCATTAAAGAAAGACTTTGAGGTTTGTTTTTTGAAACAAGTAGATAAAAATGCTTAGGACAGAAGCCCTTTGTGTTAGTTTCGACCCTAACTTCAGGGGTCATAATAGCGGAAGAAAGGTAGTAAGAAGCACTATCCTCTTCTGCTTTTTTCATTAAAGAGCAGAGAGGACATTCGCTGTCCTCTCTAAGTGCATCCCAGAGTGGGATTGTCTCTAAAACTACCTTCACTTAATGAGTTCCTCGGCCTTTGAAGCAATATTCTCAGCAGTAAAACCAAATGCTGACTTAAGATAGCTTAAGTTACCTACCTCGCCAAATCTTTCACCAACATTAACAAAACCCATCTTAACAGGATTAGTTTGCGCAAGGTGATAACTAATCATTTCACCTACTCCTCCTGCGTACCTAGCGTTCTCGCAAACAAGAACATGCTTAGTTCTGGCAGCAACTTTCTCAATAAGGGCGGTATCTAATGGTCTAATTGTATGGAGGTCTACAACTGTTGCTTTTATACCTTTCTGAGCTAAAAGATCTGCAGCAGCAAGAGCTTCATCTACCATAACAATACCGGTAGCAATGATTGCAACATCTTCTCCACTTCTTAACTCAATGCCCTTTCCTAATTCGATTTTATCATCAAGAGTATAGCGGAAATTAATGCCCTTTCTTGGAGTTCTGATATATGCATTCTGTCCGCTCTTATATACTTGCCAAGTCAAATCATAGAGGCTCTGAGCATCTGATGGTTCGATAATTACAAATGATGGGATCTGTCTGAAGAGAGCAATATCTTCAAAAGGCATGTGTGTTCCGCCATTATATTGAGCTGTAATACCAGGATCTGATCCTATACAAATTGCTCTCTGATGAGTGTAGCCAAGTGAAATAAATAGCTGATCATAGTCACGACGAGACATAAAGCATCCAAAAGAGTGGATGAAAGGAACAAGGCCAACGCTAGAGAGTCCAGCTGCAATGCAAACCATATTAGCTTCAGCAATACCAGCATTGAAAAACCTATCTGGGTATTTCTTTTCAAAAGAAGTTGAACCAATGCAAGAAGAGAGATCTGAATCTACAAATACTACTCGCTCGTCCTGTGCAGCAATATCTATGGCAGCACCAATTACAGCTTCCTTATAGTGATTAAATTCATGAGCATCTCTTTTCATTATTTCTTTCTCCTTTCTTCAAGAACCTTAATTGCCTCTTCTGCTTGTTCAGCTGTTATAGGCATAGAGTGGTTAGCCTTAATGCCCTCTCCAAATATATAACCATGAGCCTTCTCTGTAACCATTATAATCATATGAGGCTTACCAGGTGTTGCTTTTGCCTTTTCGATAGCCTTGTCTAAAGCATCAATATCGTGGCCGGAGACAACCTGAGTATCCCATAAGAAACTCTCAAAGCGTTTCTTTACGTTATCTACATCCTCAGGAATAATATCTTTTGTATAACCATCTAGTTGCTGACCGTTAAGATCTTCAAATGCAATAATCTTATCTAACTTCTGGGCACCAGCAAACTCTGCTGCTTCCCAAATCTGGCCTTCTTGGCTTTCTCCATCTCCGATAATTGTATATGTCCAACTATCTACGCCCTTTACTCTGTTGCCTAGTGCTATTCCCATTGCAGCAGAGAATCCCTGTCCGAGTGAACCAGCTGTAAAATCTATTCCAGGTGTTTTGAGCATATCACAATGAGAAGGAAGGTTTGTTCCGCCTCTGTTTAGTGTCTTTAACATCTCTTCTGGGAAAAATCCTCTGAGAGAAAGAGTTGCATAGACAGCAGGACCTGCATGACCTTTTGATACTACAAGTCTATCTCTATCATCCATTTTAGGATTCTTTGGGTCGATATTCATCTCTTTAAAATACAGAAGAGCAAGTAAGTCACATATGCTCATCGCCCCACCAATATGACCAGAACCAAATGAAGCAATTTCTCTAATAGTTGCGCACCTTATTAAGAAAGCCTTTTCGTTCAAATCATCAAGCATCTTCTTTTCCATATCTACTCCTTAGCGCATCAGCGCTATTTCATTTTTTTGTTCTTCAGTCAAATTTTCTGTTTTTACAATATGAGACAATAGTGTTAGCTTGCATGCTTGTTCTAAACACTCTAGTCTGTCAAAAGCGTTAGTAACACTTTTTCCAACACAGAGAGCTCCATGCTGAGCAAGAAGCACTGCATTACTACCCTTTGCAACTTTAGCACTAACTATTTCAGCTAAATCTATTGTACCCATTCTGCGGTACTCTATTCTAACAACCTTATCTAATAAATACCAACTCTCTGCAATTAAAGAGGTATTAACTTCCTCTTCTGAGCAAGAAAAAAGACAGCTATAGGTTGGATGAGAATGTACAACAGAATACACATCATCTCTCTTTAAATATATTAGTCTATGCATGTCTGTTTCAATCGACAGTTTCTTTTCTGGTGTTAGATTTTCACCACTTTGTATATCTACAACTGCAATATCTTCCTCTTTTAGGCTAGATTTATCTTTTCCTGATGGCGTTATTAACATTAAGCCACCAAATCTAGCACTAATATTACCTCCGGTTGTTGTAGTTAACCCCCTTTGGTATGAACGTGCCATAAAGAGGGCAACGTCCTTTTTAGCTTCTTCCATTGTCATAGTCAAAATATTAGCACAACTGGAAAGAAAAGAGAAAAGAAAAAGAATAGTGCGCCTTGTTTCATAATGCGACATCTTCTATAATGCCTTTAGACGGAGAGTTTGTACTATGAGAATGTCAAAAATGTTTGCAAAGACCCTTAGAGAAGCTCCTAATGGTGCAGATACTAAAGGATATGAAAATCTTCTTAGAGCAGGTTTTATACGCCAGCTAGGTGCCGGTATCTTCACCCTTCTTCCCTTAGGAATGAGATCTGTAAAAAAGATTGAATCAATTATAAGAGAAGAGATGGACGCAATTGGAGGACAAGAGATCCTCATGAGTGTTGTTAACCCTGCAGACATTTGGAAAGAAACTGGAAGATTCTATACTATCGACAAGGAAATGACTAAATTCCAGGATAGAAATGGTCGTGATATGGTCCTTGCAATGACGAATGAAGAGACTGTAACAGATTGTGCAAAAGGTGAAATAGACTCATATAAGCGTCTTCCTGTTATGGTTTACCAAATTCAGACAAAGTGGCGAGATGATCCACGTCCAAGAGCTGGTCTTATCAGAGTAAGAGAATTCACAATGAAGGATGCTTACTCCTTCCATGCAACACAAGAATCTCTAGACGAAGCATATGCTGATCAATACCGTGCTTATTTCAGGATTTACTCTCGCTGTGGCCTTCCTTGTATTGCCGTTGGTGCAGATACTGGAATGATGGGTGGAAAGATTAGCCATGAGTATATGTATCTATCTCCTATTGGAGAAGACACAATTATAATGTGTCCAGAGTGTGGCTACACTGAAAACAGACAAGTTGCTAAGTTTAAGAAAGAGTACTTCAAAGAAGATATGAAGGACTTAGAAAAAATTGCTACTCCAGAGGCAAAAACAATTGAAGACTTGTGTGCACTATTAAAAATAGACCCAAAGAAGACAGCAAAAGTAGTCTTCTATGTTGGCTCTTTTATTAATGATAAGACAGGAGAAGAAGAGGATAAGCTTGTTACAGCTGTAATCAGAGGCGATTTAGAGGTTGAAGAGAATAAGCTATCAAATGCAATTAAAGCCAATGGTCTCAGACCTGCGCATGAAGAAGAGATTACAGCATACAACATGGTTCCAGGCTTTGCCTCTCCTATTGGAGCAAAAGAAGATTTTGTTCTTTGCGTTGACGAAACTGTTGCCTACTCTAATAATCTTGTTGCAGGAGCAAATGAGAAGGGCTATCACTACATCAACACAAACTACAATAGAGACTACAAAGGCGGCATTGTTGCCGATATCGCTTCGGCTCGTGCTGGCTTTATGTGTCCACATTGCGGAAAGCCTCTTACTTCAAGTAAGGGTATTGAAATTGGAAACATCTTCCAGCTTGGCACACGATACTCTTCAGCTTTAAATTGCACATTCCAAGATGAGAACGGTGTACAGAAGCCTGTAATAATGGGTTGCTATGGAATTGGAGTTGGCAGACTTCTTGCTTGTCTATGTGAAGAATACAATGACGAAAGAGGACTATCTCTTCCTATTACTGTTGCTCCTTACCAGGTACATTTTGTTTCTCTTGTTAAAGATACAGCTTGCGCAGAAAAGATCTATGATGAGCTTGTTAAAGCTGGCATCGAAGTACTCTATGATGACAGAAAAGAAACAGCAGGAGTTAAGTTTGCTGATGCAGACTTAATTGGTATTCCTATTAGAATTACTCTTGGTAATAGATCTTACAAAGAAGGAAAGGTAGAAGTTAAATACCGCCATAGTGGAGAAGAAACCACTTATGATATTGCCGACCTTGCTGACGAGATTAAAAAAGAGATCAAAAAAGAAACAGACAAGATTAATAGCAATATCGTCGAAAAAGAGTGGAAGAAGAACTAATCCCCTTTTGACTAAATGAGGAGGGTTGATACCCTCCTTTTTTAAAGGAATAAAATGAAATCTAAACTAAACTCAAACGACTATCTCACATATCTAGCAGTTGTTTACACAACAATTGCTGTTACTATGAACATATTCTGCATGAAAGCACTTTCTTTTGGCTCACCTATCATTATCTGTGATGGAGGCCTAATTATTAGCTGGGGCATATTCTTAGTCTCAAATGTCATAATTGAGGTATGGGGAGAGAAAGAAAGCGTAAAGATAATTAGCTTTGCCACAATTGTTGCCTTCATTGCCATGATTATTGGTAGATTAATAGTCTTTATTCCAACACTACCAGAGTACAAAGAAGAGGCAAATGCCTTCTCCCTTATCTTCTCCAATGGTCCTAGAACGATAATTGCATCAGCTATAGCCTTTTGGTGTGGCAACGTAATTAATGTCCATATAATTGCAAAATTTAAAGATAGGATTAAAACAAAAGACAACAAAGCGAAGTTCTTTTTCAGAGCTTCTTTCTCAACACTAGTTGGACAGCTTATAGATAATGCTCTTTTCATGACATTAGCTTTTGCTCCAATTGGATTATCGCTTTATGAGATGAATGCGAAAGATATTTTATCTTCTGTAATATCTGGAACAATAATAGAATTAGTTATTGAGTCATTCTTTGTGCCTTTCATTACAATTCCTCTTACAAGGCACATACAAAAGATAAAAGATGGAGAGGCACATGAAAGTATTAATTAGTGGAACTAGTAGTGGTATTGGCAGAGAAACTGCCATTCTATTCTTAAAAGAAGGACATAGTGTTGTCGGACTCGATATTAAAAACAGCACTATCGAAGACAAAAACTACACCCACTATATAGCTGATGTCTCTATTCCCTCTTCTCTGCCAGATGTTGACGGTGTAGATATCTTAATCAACTCAGCTGGCGTACAAAACACAGGGAAAGAAATTCAAGTAAACCTTGTAGGAACTGTAAATACAACAGAAAAATATGCATTTCGAGAAGGCATTAAAGCTGTTGTAAACGTTGCGTCAGCTTCTAGTCATACAGGAGCAGAGTTTCCTCTCTATTGCGCCTCCAAGGGAGGAGTAATTGCATACACAAAAAATACAGCCTTAAGGCTTGTTAAATATAGTGCTATTTGCAATTCAATCTCCCCTGGCGGAGTCTTAACAGAATCAAATCGTCCTGTAATGGATGATAAAAAACTTTGGGAAGAAATAATGGAGCTCACGCCATTAAAGAAATGGGCAACAGAAGAAGAGATTGCCTCTTGGATTTACTTTCTAAGTGTTGTTAATAAATCGATGAGCGGAGAAGATATTCTCGTTGATAATGGAGAAGCACATCTCTCATCTCACTTTGTTTGGCCTGAAGAATGAAAAAAGGTGCCACGAACGTAGCACCCTCCCAAGAAAAAAGAAGAGATCAAACTGCACCCATACTCTTAAGAAGATTTACAATGTATGTCTTCTTAACAGCCTTTGCATACTCAAGTACAGTATGACCTTGATAATCTTTTGCATTAATGTCTGCACCAAGCTTAATAAGCTCAGTTGTAATCTTTGTTTCGCTGTTAGTATTAACAGCAAGAATTAATGCTGTTTCTCCTAGATAGTTCTTTGCTTCTAAATTAGCACCAGCCTCTAAAAGTGCGTCTATAACCTTTGGGTTCTTTGAGCTATTAGCAGCAAGGTGAAGAGAATTTGATTTGTACTTAGGTTCACATTCATGAATGTCGCCACCGTCATTGATGATTTCTTTTAAAACGGCAACAGAATGATTGTACTGGCTTGCAAGCATGACAGGAGTTAGGCCCCATTCATTATGTGCATTAATGTCAGCACCTTTTTCAACCAATTCTCTAATATCTCTTGCCCTTGTAGCAGAGACTGCGGCTTGGAGAAGCTTCTTGTTTAATGATTCACTTACTTTTGCCATAATTAAATTGTCTCCATAGCTAAATAATGAATAACATTAGTTTTTTTGTAAAGAGAATTTAAAATCAATAATTCAATTTTTTTATAATTAAATACAAACAAACAAAGAAAATACAAGACAAATGTTAAAAAGAATGACTCTATTTGGACGATTACTTCTTTCTTGAGAAATCAAAATAACTCGTTATAATAGATTTATGTTAGATTTAGATATTATAAGAAAAGTACCAAAAGTTGAATTACATGAACACCTTGATGGTGGTCTTCGTCCTTCTACTATTATTGAGTTAGCTAAAGAAAGAAATATTGAGCTTCCTTCTTATGATAGCGAAGAACTCAGAGAATGGTTTATAAGAGGATGTAAGAAAAAATCTCTTTCTTTATATCTAGAAACATTCCAGATAACAACAGCTGTAATGCAGGATAAAGAAGCTCTCTTTAGAGTAGCTAAAGAATCTGTTATCGATTTGAGTAAAGAAAATGTTGTCTATGCAGAAATTCGTTTTGCGCCAGAGTTGCACACAAAGAAAGGCTTGAATCTAGAAGAGGTAGTAACAGCTGTTCTAAAGGGTTTAGAAGCAGGAAAAAAAGAGACTGGGATGGAATTTGGCTTAATTTTGTGTGCAATGCGTAATGAACCCCCTGCCCTCTCCTTAGAAATTGCAGAGCTTGCTGTTGCCTTTTCAGATAGAGGTGTTGTTGGCTTTGATCTTGCTGGAGACGAGTGTGGTCACCCAGCCAAAAAACACATTGAGGCCTTTAACTATATTAGAAACAAGAACTTTAATATAACAATACACGCAGGCGAGGCTTTTGGCCTTGAATCAATATGGCAAGCTATCCAGATTTGCCATGCTGATAGAATCGGACACGGAACGAGACTAATGGAAGACATGACGATAGAAAAGGGACAAATATTAAAGATGGGTTCTCTTGCTAACTATATAGAAGACAAGCGTATTCCATTAGAAATGTGTCTAACATCTAATGTTGGAACTGGTGCGGTTCAAAGTTATGAGGACCATCCTTTCCCTATCTTCTTTAGAAATCACTTCAGAGTCTTCCTTTGTTCTGATAACCGTCTTATGAGCGATACAAATCTAACAAAAGAGATGAGCATCGCTGTTGAAAAATATAATATGAACTTAAAGGATCTAGAGAAGATTACTATTAATGCAATGAAGAGTGCCTTCATTCATCATAATCAGAAGCTAGATATCATCTATAACGTAATTAAAAAGCAATATGCAGATATTCGTTATGAATATGGCCTTTAACTTCTCCATTCACTTCTGACAAGCTTAAGACGAACAAACATATTGCGACTCTTTTCAGATCGAGCAAAGAAGAATACATCGGCAGCTTCCCAAATTGAGAAGCCCCCGATAATATTCACGCTGTCATAAACAAAACGAGCAGAAATTCCCTCTAGAAAGTATGAGAGTATTAAAACAACAATTCCAAAAAATAAGAATCCAAATATTTTAAATCTAATTGATTTGAGTTCTTTTAAATCTCTCTTTATAGCGAGTGAAAGATAATTTAAATATACAGTCTTCACTCTCTCTATATCGCATTCTTTGGGAAAAATTATTCTCAGGTCATCTGTTGTTGAAGAAGCAATATCATATAAATACTCAATAATGTCACTGCTTGGAAGATCTGAGTTTATATCAGAAAAAAGAGAAGAAGAAGTTACTTTTACATTAAGCTTTCCTCTTTCAAACAATAATACATCCCTATCGGGTTTAGCTTTTCTTATCCTCTTTAAGATTTCATTTACATTCATATGATACCCCATCTTTTTAATGGATTAATTCTCATTCTTATTGTCACGTACAATAGGGCAAATAATAGTCCATATAAATGAACAAAATGTGCCATACCATCAGAGGCAAACTGTCCAAAGAAATCTATAAAGAAGTAAATTAAAACCAATAAAGGAGCCCTAATAGGTATAAGGCCAAATACATAAACTATTGCAGTAGGAAATAAAAGTGCAAACAAGAGCATTAAGGCATATATAGCTCCAGATGCTCCCAAAATCACAGCATAAGGGCGTCCTGTATAAAAGTACGTAAAATAAGAAGCAACGCCAGAAAGAACTCCTGTTAGAAAATAGAAGAGTAGAAATTCTTTTGTTCCAACATTCTTCTCCACTACTCTTCCAAATATGTATAGAGCAATCATGTTAGACAATAAATGCAAAAATGAGGCATGTGCAAACATATATGTTGCAAATTGCCAATACCAATGTCGGAAATGGATATAGACAGGAATCATCGAAGCATAATAGATAAGAGAAGGAAACATCTGAGAAAGAAGAAAAAATGCTGATGAAATAAAAATAAGAATTAATGTTGCGTTATTGTCACTATACTTAAATTGTCGGTTAATAATTGAATTCTTCACACTGTCAGTATAGCAAAAAAGAAGAATGAGAACAGGCCAATAGAAAAATAGAGTCTTTTAAAAAGAGGAAAAACAAGCTTTAATTTATCTTGAGGAAGAAAAATGGCAAATAGCAGAAGAGATAAAGCTGATTCTTATACACAACGAGCCCATAAAGAGGGTTACCCCGCACGCTCAGTTTATAAACTAGAGGAAATAAATGCTTCTCACCACTTAATAAAACCTGGTGACACTATTCTAGATGTTGGCGCAGCACCTGGTTCTTGGACGCTATACACACACCGTGAACTCATTAAAGGAAAAGGAAAGATAGTTGCAGTAGACCTCAATCCACTAAACTTAAACCCAATACCACCCACAGTTACAGCCTTTGTCGGTGATGCGTTTTGTAAAGAAATTAGAGCAAAGCTAATTGAGAATGGTCCATATGACGCTATTATTTCAGACGCAGCACCAATGACTACTGGTAACAGAACTGTTGATACTACTCGCTCCGAGTGGCTTAGCGAACAAGTCGTAATACTTGCAAAAGAACAACTAAAAGAACATGGAAACCTTGTAATAAAAATATTCCAAGGTGGTGGTCAAGTTGAAATACTCAAGTCAATGAGAGAGATGTTTGTTAAAGCGAAGGCTTTTAAGCCAAAAGCTTGTCGAGAGGATTCATTTGAAATATATCTAGTTGGTTTAGATAAAAAATGATATATGCTTTAGGT